>MWBI01000034.1 GCA_002068945.1 Candidatus Omnitrophica bacterium ADurb.Bin314 | reverse complement strand
CCGCCGTAACGGATTGAAGGTCCTGGGGACGAGATACTTTGTTTTCATGCCCCGGGCGCTTGAGCGGGTTCTCCGCGCGGACGGTTTTCTGAAAAGATGTCCACTCGGGATCCGCTATGGTGTTATCACGGAAAGAGCGGGAGGTTGATCGGGTGGCTGTGATCGAGGTCGGGTGCGCGGTGATCCTGCGGGACGGGAAACTGCTTGTCGCGCAGCGTAACGAAGGCGATACCTGCGGCGGGTACTGGGAATTCCCGGGCGGGAAAAAGGAGGCCGGCGAAAGCCTCGAGGAATGCCTGGTTCGCGAGGTCCGGGAAGAGCTCGCGGTCGAGATCCGGCCGCGGAAGCTGATCTGCCGGCACGATTGCGTCTGCCCGGAAAGAACGGTGGCGCTTTTCTTTTATTTTTGCGACTGGGTCCGCGGCGAACCGCAGTGCCTCGATTGCCAGGACGCGCGGTGGGTATCGCGCGCCGGACTCCGGGAACTCAAATTCCCGGAGGGAGACGACGGTGTTCTCCGGAAGCTGATCCGGAGGAATCTGGTTCGTTAAAATAAAAATGCTCTTCATGAGAACTTTTTTCGCCGTTATAATGGCCTGACTCTATGCAGATCTCTAAACGCCGTCACCACCACCATCATCGCCGCCGCCGGTTCCATGAGACCGACAAAACGACCGCCGCGCATGGCGAGGCCGCCGCGGAACCCCGCCGGTCGTTTCGCGTCTCCCTGAGGTACAAGCTTGCGGTCCCTGTTTTTGTGCTGGTCTTTTCGAGCTTCGCGTTCGTGCTTTACACGACCCTCAACACGGTTCGCGATATGATGACAAGTTACAAGGAGGCCCGTCTCCAGACGATTGCCGAGGTTTTCGCCGAGACCCTCCGGATCCCGATGAGTGAAGGCGACAAGAAAACGCTGAAGGCCTATATCAGCCTTCTGGCCGAACAGACCGATGTCGAGGAGGTCCGCGTCGAAAATCCCGACGGCGAAGTCGTCGGCAACAGCAATCCCTCAGCCCGTTCCGGCGAGCGGTTCTCCTGCAAACCGGACTTTTTCGGCGTCCGGCGGACCGGTCGTGACACCTATGCCGCAGTGGCGCCCGTCACGCAGGGCGATGAAATCCTGGGCCGCCTGATCATCACGTTCACGCGGATCGATATCGAGAACGAGCTCCGCAAACTGTTCGCGGAACGGTTCATGATCGCCACCGTCCTTGCGATCCTGGCCACCCTGATCGTTTCCGGGATTACGTGGCTTACGATCCGGCCCCTGTTCACCCTCCAGCGGACGGCGCGGCGCATTCTTGCCGGCGATCTCGACGCGCGCGCAAAGATCCGCTCCAGGGATGAAATCCAGGAGGTGGGCGACGCGTTCAACAAGGTCGTGAGCCGTCTCGTGCAGAGCTTCGAACATCTTCGGTTGCGCACGCAGGCGCTCGAGGCGTCCGAGGAGAAATATCGTTCCATCGTCAATGAGGTGAGCGACATCATCTTTTCTATCACGCCGGAAGGGGAACTGCTCCTCCTCAATCGCGGGTTCTCCGGCTATACCCGCGAAGAGATCCTGGCCGGGGGACTCCAGCTTCTTTTGTCCATGCACGCCCCCGAAGACGCCCAGAAGTTCCAGGAGGCTCTCGAGCTCATTGTGAGCGTCCATCAGCCGATCTTTCATCTGAATACGCGGCACATCCACCGAACGCACCGCGTCGACATCTATTACCAGACCAGCATGACCCCCGTGATCGATTACGAGGGGAACCTCCGCATGATCCAGGGTGTTATGCGCGATGTGACGGAAATCCGTCGCGTGGAAATGATGAAAGAGACGCTGATCCGGGACGTCGCTCACGAGCTCAAGACGCCGACCGCGAAATTCATCATGACGACCCAGTGGCTTGAGCGCCAGATGACCCGGAGCCCGGACGGCCAAAAATTTCTCCCGACCGTCAAGACGCTCTCGGAGAATGCCGACCGCCTCATGAAGACGATATCAAGCATCATGGACCTTTCCAAGATCGAGTCCGGCATGGTGGATGTCCAGAAACAGGAAGTAAACCTGAACGACATCCTGAACCTCGTCGTGAATGACACCCGTCCGCTCGCGGCGCAGCATCATCTGACGATCCAGACGGAGTTCGCGCCGGAACCTCTCGCGATGCTCGGCGATCCCGACATGCTCTACCGGCTTTTTGTCAACCTTGTCAGCAACGCGATCAAGTTCACGCCGGACGGCGGGTCGATCACCGTCACCTCCTACCGGAAAGGGCAGGCCGTTTGCGCCGATGTCCGTGATACCGGTATCGGGATCGAGCACGACCATCTTGAGAAGATCTTTGAAGCGTTCTATCAACGGACCCCGTCTTCCCTCGGCATCGGGGTCGGGCTCACGATCTCGAAAGAGCTCGTTCTGCTCCATGAAGGGGACATGTGGGCCGAGAGCGATGGCCTCGGGAAAGGGATGGTCATGAAGACCGTTTTCCCGATGTTTCGGGGCGCGACCTGAAGGGAGAGCGATGATGAAAAAGATACTGATCGTGGAGGACGACGCGGATTTTCAGGATATCTACACGCTTTATCTCCAGGGAGAATCGCATGAGATTCTTCGCGCGATGAACGGACGCGAAGGGCTCGATTGCCTCGCAAAGACAGTTCCGGATCTCATCATTCTCGATCTGATCATGCCTGTGATGGACGGCGAGGAATTCTACGTGGCTCTCCGCAGCCGCAGCGACTGGGCCGGCATCCCCGTGATCGTCGCGAGCGTGAACGAGAAACTACCCCGGAAGATACAGGAGCTCGGCGGGCTCGCGGGGCATCTCCGGAAGCCGTTCGGGATCGACACGTTCCTTGAAAAAGTCAACGCCTGCCTGGGCTGATCCGGACGCGGGGCGCGAATGGCTTACGAGATTTTCGAACATGCGGCGGATGCCGGACTAAGGGTCAGGGCGCGGGACCTGAACGGCCTTTTCCGGGACGCCGCGGCGGGGTTATTCGATCTTGTGACCGATTATGCCGCCTTGCAAAAGACCCCGGAGGAGGTTCTCCGGACAGTCGAGATGAACTTCCGGGAGGAGAACGCGCCGGAGCTTTTCATGCACTGGTTGCAGGAGCTTCTCTTCTTTTTTTCCGCGAGAAAGCTGATCCCCGTGCGTTTTGACTTCATCACGCTGACCCCTCTCATGCTGAAGATGAAAGGGAAGGCCGCTCTCTTTGACCCGCGAAGACACGTTTCCCGGCATGAGGTCAAGGCCGTGACCCATCATCGATTCCGCGTGTTCCAGACGCCCGGGGGATGGGAGGCGGAAGTGATTCTTGATATCTAACCGGAGGCAAGGGGCCCGGTACCGATTCCCGGGGATTTGGTAAAACGGGACATGACAAAACGGGTCCCCCGTTCCGGCAAGACAAGACATGGGGTATCAATATGACGAGCTCTATCCCGTTGATCAAACTGGATGATTTCCGCTGGGAGATCCCCGTCTCCTGGAAGCCGGGCATGCGGGTTCCGGGCCGCATCTTCTGCGACGAAAAGAACCTCCCCAAGGTTCTTTCCGACCGATCGCTCGAACAGGTCGCGAACGTCGCGTTCCTTCCCGGCATCGTGAGATACTCCTTAGCCATGCCCGATATCCACTGGGGTTACGGTTTCCCGATCGGCGGCGTCGCCGCGACGGACCCGAACGAGGGCGGCGTGGTCTCCCCGGGCGGCGTGGGCTATGATATCAACTGCGGCGTCCGGATGCTCCGGACGAACCTCACGGAAAAAGACGTGCGTCCGCGCCTGAAGGAACTTGTCGGAGCGCTTTTCTCCAGGATTCCGTGCGGTGTCGGCGAATCCGGCGACATCCGTCTGAATGCGAAGGAAATGCGGCAGATGGTGTGCAAGGGGAGTGCGTGGGCCGTCGGACGCGGTTTCGGGGAGGCACGGGACCTCGCGTACACCGAGGCGGAGGGATGCCTTGAGGGCGCGGAACCCGGCACCGTTTCGGAACGCGCGTACGAGCGTGGCGCCGACCAGCTCGGCACGCTGGGGTCGGGCAACCATTTCCTCGAAATCCAGGTTGTCGAGAAAATCTTCGATCCCGCCGCGGCGGAACGGTTCGGCGTCGCGGAAGGCGGGGTTACGGTCATGATCCATTCGGGCTCGCGCGGGTTCGGCTACCAGGTCTGTGAGGATTCTCTTGCGGCCGCCCGCCGGGCGCTTTCAAAGTACGGTATCCAGGTGCCGGATATCCAGCTCGCCTGCGCGCCGGTCCATTCCGGGGAAGGAAAGCAGTACCTCGCGGCGATGCGCTGTGCGGCGAATTTTGCCTGGGCGAACCGGCAGTGTCTCGCGCATCTGGCGCGGCAGGTGTTCGAAAGATTCTTCGAGAGGGGTCCCCGGGACCTCGGCATGGACCTCATCTACGATGTCGCGCATAACATCGCGAAGTTCGAACGGTTCACGGTCGACGGGAAAGAAAGGCTTTTGTGCGTTCACCGCAAGGGCGCGACGCGGTCGTTCGCGCCGGGGCACGACGAACTTCCGGAAGACTACCGTGATACCGGACAGCCTGTGATCATCCCCGGGGATATGGGGCGCAATTCCTGCCTGCTGGCAGGGACCCGCCGGGCCATGGAGGAGACCTTCGGGTCCTGCTGCCACGGCGCCGGACGCGCGCTGTCGCGAACGGCCGCGCTGAATGCCGCGCGGGGCCACTCGATCCGCCGGGAGCTCGAGGAACGCGGCATCATTGTGATGGCCCGGGGCGAAAAGGGGATCGCGGAGGAGCAGCCCGCCGCCTACAAGGACGTCAACGAGGTGGTTGAGACAGTTTCGGGCGCCGGACTTGCCCGGAAGGTCGCGCGGATGCGTCCCATCGGCGTTATCAAGGGCTAGAGGGACCGGCGAATTCCGTTTTTCTGAAGCTTTCCAAACTGTAGTATAATGAATCGGCAAGAGGAACGAATGGATCTCTCCGCTTGCATAGGTGATGGCCTCAAATAATCCGGAGTGTGAAGGCTGGCAGGAAGTTCGTGATGATCCCGACGGATGACGATCAAAAAAAACGCTTATCGCGCCCGGGAAATAACGCGCGGTTCGACTCACGGCGCCCGCTTGTCCGCAAGACAGGCGCAAACTAGAAAACATTTTACGTTGTGCGTTGTTCGTTGCGCGTACCGGTAAAAGAGTCTTTCTCATGAAAAACTACACGGATCTCGGTTTAAAGACTTACCTGGAGAAATTATCAAGCGACGAGCCCGTCCCGGGCGGCGGGAGCGTTTCCGCCTATGTGGCCTCGC
>MWBI01000033.1 GCA_002068945.1 Candidatus Omnitrophica bacterium ADurb.Bin314 | reverse complement strand
CCTCACCCCCCGTTCCCGGATCGATCAGGGGTTCCAGACGAACCAGTTTTCCGGATCCGTCAAAGTCGGCTTTTACGATATCCAGCAGGCCCTTTGGTTCCGCCTTCGCGCAAAACCGCCTCCACGCGAGCCGGTAGTGAAACATCGGCTGTGACCGGAGGAACTTCGCGAGTCTTTGGATACAGTGCCGCTTGGCCGCCGCGGGGGACCGATCCCGATGATCCGGTGCGTCCGACCAGAAGTCGAGATCAAAAACGGCCAACGCGAACTTGGCCTGTTCGGTCCTCAGGTAGGATTCCGTCACCCTGCGCCAGCCGTCCAGTCCTTTTCCCGCCCCGGCTTTACGAAGCAAACCAAGAATCCTGACGATGGCAAAAAAGAACAGGGTTCCGAAATTCAGCCGGTCCGTGTAGCGATCCATCCGAAATTTACGCATGATGTACGGGATGATCCGGGGACCGTGCGCCCGGATGCGAAAGATTCCCCGGGGTTCCACATACCCGTTCTTCCGGTACCAAGCGACCGCTTTCGCGAGCGTTTTGCGCAGCGGGGTCGCGGGATAACCGAGCTCCCGGACCGCTTTGGAACCGTCATAGGCGCCGGTCTTCAGGCAGAACCTGATGCCCTCGGTCGGCATGAGCGGTTTTTTCCGGAACGCATAATGCGAAAGGAACTCATCGATATACGTGAAGCAAAAAAGAGCCCAGTAAGGAATCCGGATTCTCGGTGCCCGGACCCCGGAAACTTGCTCCAGCGCGCGAAAGATCTCTTTAAGGGTCGGATGATCCGGGTTCGCGAGAATGTAACGCTCGCCGATCCTCCCCTGCTTTGCGGCGGCGATATGGGCCTGGGCAACGTCATCGGCATCCGCCACGCTCCACCGGGTGTCAAAATACCCCGGATAGCTTTGATTCAGGAATTTGACGATCACATCGCCCGTCGGGGTGGGCTTGTGATCGCGCTCACCGATCACGATCGCGGGATTCAGGATCACCGCGGGAAGCCCTTTCGCGCAATACTTCAAAACTTCCTGTTCGGCCAAAAACTTGGAGCGGGCATAATGGCTTGCGCCGCGCTCCCTGAAACCGGCGCTTTCATCCGCGGGTTGCCCGTCGCTTCGCGCGTTGATCGTCGCGATCGTACTGGTATGAACAAACTTCCGGACCCCGTACTTCAGAGAGGCCGACAGCATATGGACCGTGCCATCCACGTTGATCCGGTACATGGCTTTGGGGTTTTTGATCCAGAAAGGATAAAAGGAGTAAAGGGAGGCGAGATTAAAAACGATCGAACATCCCTGAACGGCCGTTTCAACGGCCTGAAGGCTCGTAACATTGCCATTCACCACTTCAACATCAAGATGTTCGAGCAGGAGACTGTCCCGACGCTGGCGCACCAGGACCCGGACTTGATATCCGGCGGCGAGCAGATGACGGACAAGGGTCGAACCGATAAAACCCGTGCCGCCCGTCACCAGAACTTTCATGATCTCAAACACCCCCGGAACAGACCGGGGGGCAACTCCGGGATGCCCCCGATCCGGATTCGCGTGACCGCTATCGTTTCCACGGGATCAAACCCCGGTCGGGAAACGCATCCCGCCACTACGACTTCTCCGCCATTTTACCGATCGCGATGATCTCCTGATCGATCAGCTGCCGATGCCCCCAGAAAAAGGGCGCCAGGCGGAACCCGTGCTTGTTCGCAAGGCGGAGAATCTCATCCATCTTCTCTTTCGTGATATGTCCCTTCCCCCACGAATAATTCTCATACCGGCCTTCGAGCGCCAGGACCATGGCTTCGGAAAAACAACCGTAGAGCACCCTGCGAGACGGCAGTCCGATATCGAATCCCGTATTGAACTCCACGGGAAGTTCGCAAATGCCGCCCGCGAAGATCAGGATGTCGTGACGGTCCGTTTCCGCATAAGCGATGTTCTTGGGATACCCGACGTCGCACACGATCGCGCCCGGTTTGAAGCTCGAGATCTCCACGATGGATTGCGGCGCGCTTGCGGCGGCGATCACGATATCCGCGTCCTTCACCGCATCGTTGTTGTCGTGGCTGCCGCGAAACTTCGCACGGCGAACGGCCTTGATGGCCCTCGCCATCTTCTTCAGATTATGCGGACTACGGCTCGTGACGGTCACTTCCCTGGTCATCGAGGCAAGCACCCGCGCGCACGCACTGCCAATATCGCCCGCTCCGCCAATGACCGTGACCTTCGCCCTGGCAAGGTCCACTCCCATGAGCCCCGCGGCCTTCACCACCCCTTCGACCGCCAGGGCGGCCGTAAGCGTATTGCCGGTCGTCACCGGAATCCGGACCTGTTTGAGGAATGACTTCCCGAAGCGTTCTCCGGCGATCGAGGTAAAACCTCCCAGGGCCACGATCCCCAGACCATGACGTTCCGCCACCTTGCAGGAATCGACCACCTTCCGGATCACGTTCTCCATATCGAGGGCCAGCATTTCGGGGATGATATTACAGACGATGAAAGCCCCGCGAGTCACCGCACCGCTTTCCGCCCGGAACTCCTTCACATCGTACGAAACGTAGGAGGGCATGAGATCGAAGATCTTCGCGAGAAAGCCCTGGGACGGTAATTTAAAATCCGGATTGAAGGACCTGAGATAACTCACGAGATGCTGGAAATTGTAGGGATGACCGATCACGCCGAATCCCGATACCGCGCGAAGCGGCCGGGTGCCCGCCTGACCGTAACGGCATTCAATGAGCGCATTCTCGAAGGACCGGAGCAGGGTTTCGAAGAACCCGCGGATTTTCTCGGTGACCATTCCCCCGACGATCTGGTCCATAACCGGGATTCCGAGACGGATCGCCGCTTCCACCGTGATCTCCGTGCTGTCCGATGGCCCTTCCGCCAGGATCCAGCGTCCCTCGAAGCTCTCCAGATCACCTTCCAGTGCCCTGAACCGCACGGTAAAACTCCGGTACTCGAAAAAAGCCTCTTCCCGCCATTGGATCGGCAATCCGTCTATCTGGACCTTCCAGGAGGTAACCGAGCGTTTCCGGTCACGGTCGACGATATGACACTCCTTGATGGCAGGTAACAGGGACGGGAAGTCCTCCACCCGCGTCAGCAGACGAAGAACCTGCCAGCGCTTCGCGGGCAGAACCCGGCTGATCTTGATAAAAGAACTGCTTTCTGAACCTGACATGCTGGCCTCCGGCTTAACCAGTTTTATCGGCCAGAAAACGCGTTTATTAACTTGCGTGCGGGAAGGAGGGCAGGATGCCGAACACGGTCA
>MWBI01000032.1 GCA_002068945.1 Candidatus Omnitrophica bacterium ADurb.Bin314 | reverse complement strand
GGGCGGTAGAGGACTCGAACCTCTGACTTCTACCATGTCAAGGTAGCGTTCTAACCAACTGAACTAACCGCCCGGAATGAATCGAGGAAGTCGCACATCTTAAACCGCGCGTATCCGGATTTCAACGAAAAAAGCGTCGTTTCCGGAGATTTGTCCTCGTCGCCGGACCGATCGATCTCCATCCCAGAACTTAACGGACGGGGACTTTCTGGGCGGTGGTCCCGCCGGCCGCCTTGGGGAGCGTGATCGTCAACACGCCATCCTTGTAGTCTGCCGTGATCCGTGAGTCGTCGACAGGGCCGGGCAGTGTAATCGTTCTCGCGTAGGAGCCGTAACTTCGCTCCTGGGCGTAATAACCCCTGGACTCGTCTTCCGTCGCGGAGCTGGTCTGGCGAACACCTTCGATCGTCAGCATTCCGTTCTGGACGGTCAGATTGATCTTGTCTTTTTCCAGACCCGGAAGGTCGCCGCGCACGATGTACGCATTTTCAGTCTCCTGAAGATCGATAGCGGGAGAGAAATCGGAGATGATCCCCTGGCCCATCATCTGACGGAGATGCTGCGTCATCGGTACGCTCATCATGAAAGCGCTTCTCATCATGTTGCTCATGCGGCGCGACAAGGCATCGAACTCTTCAAAGGGGTCGGCCTGATCATAGATGCTCTGAGGGACAAGACCTGCCGGAGTTGTTTGTGCTGATGGCCGGACTGGTTTTGATCGCAAAAAGCTCGCCGGGGGCAGATTTGGGGCCATCGTCGCATTGTCCTGCTTTTGCGTTGCCGGAGGCGTACCGTGTTGCCGCAGGAGCGCGACACCTTGCAGGATGATAATCAGAACGAGCAGGGCAATGATGATGTGGGATAGCTGAAAGGATTTTTTTTGATTCTCGGGTTCGACCATGACGGATCCTCCTGGGGATGGGGTCCCGCAGTCCCGCGTGAGGTATTAATCGCAGGACTGCGGCATGCCCGATTGTGTTATTTTACATCGATCCTGATCTGTTTGGGTTTGGCCTTTTCGGATTTCGGAACAACGACCTCCAGGACCCCATCCTTGTAGGTTGCCGTGACCTTCTCCGAATCCACTTCGGACGGAAGCTCGATCGAGCGCTGGAAGGTTCCGAAGACCCGCTCGGAATAATAGTATCCTTTTTCCTTGCGACTCTCTTCGGCCTTGCGGTCGCCTTTGAGCGTCAGCGTGTTTCCGACGACCGAAATGTCGATGTCTTTCCGCTCAATTCCCGGAATATCCGCCCGGAGCAAAAACTTGTCGTCCTCTTCACGGAGTTCCAGGCTCGGCACGAACGCATTGACGTTCTCGAGCGAACCTCGTCTCAAGGATGTCGAAAAGAGACGGTTAATATCGTCATGCAGATCATTCAGCATGTAAAACGGATCGAGTAACTTGGATTCTTTTTTGATCAGATGGTTCATTTTTTCCCCTCCTTTAATTTTTGTGAGCTTGGCGAATCACACCTTACTATATACACGAAACATGCCAGTTTGTTATTATCCATAAGTCATTTGTTTGTAAGCAGATACAAAAAAACAGATATTCTGGCAGCGGATCGATATGTGTAAATATGACACGTGATGATGTGAAAAAAATTCATGTTTCCGTGCCACGCGACGAAAAAGGCCATAATTCGCTAATACGCAACAACTTACGAAAGAGGTTGCGGGTTTTTATGTTCAACGGTACAATACGCGACATTTTTAAAGGAGGGAATTTTTTCCGGATTCATTAAAGCATGTCAGACTCTAAAGATTACGAGCCAATCTATCGGCTCAGGCACTCAGCCTCTCATATTCTCGCCCAAGCGGTCCTAGACCTTTATCCCGGAACAAAGCTTGCGATCGGTCCCGTGATCGACGAGGGATTCTATTACGATTTTGAAGCGTCCGTTCCGTTCCAGGAAGAAGATCTGCCCAAGATCGAAAAACGGATGCGGGAGATTGTCGCTGAAAATCAGGCGTTCTCCCAATGGTCGGTCGATAAGGATGAGGCCCGTAAATTTTTCCGGGAACGGAATGAGCCTTACAAGCTGGAGATCATCGAAGGGATCGAAGGCGGGCGTGTCAATTTCGTTCAGAACGGACCCTTTACGGACCTGTGCGAAGGCGGGCATCTCCGGAACTCCGGCGAACTCAAGGCCTTCAAGCTTCTCTCGGTCACCGGTGCTTACTGGCGCGGCAATGAGAATAATCCCATGCTGCAACGCATTTACGGGACCGCCTTCATGTCCCAGAAAGACCTTGATGCCTACCTCAAGCAGCGGGAAGAGGCTCAAAAGCGGGATCATCGAAAGGTCGGTAAACAACTGGAACTTTTCAGTTTCCATGAGGAAGGCCCCGGTCTTCCGTTCTGGAAACCCAAAGGGCTCATTCTCAAAAACCTGCTGATCCAGTTCATGCGGGAAAAACTGGACACTTACGGTTATGTCGAGATCGAAACCCCGACGATGCTGCGTGAGCGTCTTTGGCAGACCTCGGGTCATACGGACAATTACCGCGAGAACATGTTTTTTCTCGAAAGGGATGAAGAGGTTTATGCGGTGAAGCCCATGAACTGTCCGGGCGGGATGCTTGTCTATCTCGAGGACAAGCACTCGTACCGCGAACTGCCGCTCAAGGTTGCCGAGTTCGGGAAGGTCCACCGCTACGAGCGTTCGGGTGTCCTGTCCGGCCTTTTCCGGGTCCGCGGTTTTACGCAGGACGACGCCCACATCTTTACGACGCCGGAACAACTCGCGGCGAGCGTGGCGGAGACCATTCGCTATACGGATGAGGTGTACAAAACCTTCGGGTTTGATTATCATATCGAGCTCTCGACACGCCCCCCGAAATCGATCGGTTCCGATGAACAGTGGCGGATCGCGACGGAGGGGCTTCGGAGCGCACTGGACGAATTGAAACTGCCTTACAAGGTTAATGAGGCTGATGGGGCTTTTTATGGTCCCAAGATTGATTTCCATCTGAAGGACGCGATCGGGCGGACGCTTCAATGCGGCACGATCCAGCTCGATATGAATCTTCCCGAGCGCTTTGACCTGAACTATGTCGGCGAGGACGGAAAAGAGCACCGTGTGATCATGCTCCACCGGGCTATCTTCGGAAGTCTGGAGCGCTTTATCGGCATTTTGATCGAGCATTACGCGGGCGCATTCCCGGTCTGGCTGTCTCCGGTCCAGGTTCGTGTGGCGACGATCGCCGAACGTCACACGGCGGTTGCCGAAAAAGTGATCGCGCGGTTAAAGCGTGAGGG
>MWBI01000031.1 GCA_002068945.1 Candidatus Omnitrophica bacterium ADurb.Bin314 | reverse complement strand
CCGCCGGCGGGGTCGCAAGCAATCCGACTGCAACCTCAAGCAGGGTGACCGGGATCAATCTTTCGTCGGCGACCCTTGCGGCCGGCAATGATTTTGCGGAAGTTCCGGGCGCGGCGCCGGATCTGACCGTGGTCAAAACACATTCACCCACCAGCTTTGGAGAAGGTTCCAGCAATGGTTACTTTACGATCACGCCCCAGAATATCGGTTCCGTTGCGACCTCGGGGACGATCACGATCGTGGATACGCTTCCTGCCGGCATGACGGTTGTTGCACCTGCCGCGGGGACCGGATGGACCTGTGCCGGGAACATCGGAGCTTCGGTAGTGAGTTGCACAAGTGACGATGTGATCGGCGCTGGCGCGAGCGGGAACAGCATCATGCTCCATGTTTCGGTGGCGGGCGGTCTGGCCGGACAACTTCTGACCAACACTGCCGTGATTTCGGGAGGCGGAGAGCTCCCCGGACTTGATGGAAATAATACATACAAGGATACTGTGGCGATCTCCACAACCGCTAACGTGAGTGGTAAGGTGTGGCGGGACGAAGACCACGACCGGGTTCTGGACGCGGGCGAAGAACTTCTCCCGAACTGGATCGTGGAGCTTGTGCTTGGCAATGTTGTCGTGGCAAGTACCAAGACCGGCGCCAATGGAGCGTATACCCTCACTGGAGTTTCCCCAGGTTCCGGATATCAGATCCGGTTCCGGGAACCAACCACAGGAGCGATCTTCGGCCGCGCAGTCCCCAACGAGCAAGGAATCGTTCCCACAAACGGAGTGCGCGATACCGGAAATACGACCGTTAACAGTTCGACCAACGCAGGAAATCCGGCCGGCGCCGATCTTTCTTCCCGGGATGGAACTCTGAAAGGGTTGCTGATCTTGGCTGGCGATAATATCATTGAACAAAGTTTGCCTTTAGATCCTGCCGGTGTAGTTTACGATTCTGTGACCCGTTTGCCTGTTGCCGGTGCGGTGGTTACGATCTCCGGGCCTCCGGGGTTCAATGCGGCGCTCCACGTGGTTGGCGGAAGCGCGAGTGTGACGACGCCTGCCAGCGGTTTTTATCAGTTTCTGCTACTCCCCGCGGCTCCCGTGGGAGACTACACGCTTACGGTTACCACGTATCCGCCAAGCTATGCTCCCGTCCCATCGACTACGATACCTGTTTGTACAAATACGCTTACCGCAGGGGCGTTGCCGAACCCCGCTTTGGTACAGACTCTTCCCACTGCGCCGGCTACGGCGATTCCTTTGCACAATCCCGCTGTATGTCCCGGAAATACGGCCGCGTTGGCTCCGGCCAACCAGAGTACTACCCAGCACTATTTTACTTTTACGATCAATCCCGCCGTTTCCGGGGATATCGTGAATAATCATATTCCCCTGGACCCGGTTCTGGGGAACGCGATTCTGGTCTCGAAGACCACACCCCGTCGCGATGTTTCGATCGGTGATATTATCCCATATACCGTTCAGGCGACGAATCAATCAGGATTTGCCCTGACTGGCGTGACTATTCGGGATGTTCTGCCGGCAGGTTTCAAGTATGTGGAGGAGTCTGGCATGCTGAATGGAGCGCCACTGACTCCGCAGGTCAGCGGAACCCAACTGTCCTGGACCGACCAGGATTTTGCGCCCACGGAGGTCAAGGTCTATACCCTGATGCTTGTTGTTGGAGGTGGAGTAGATTTTGGAGAATATACCAATCGCGCGTTTGCCTTGAACGGGATCACCGGTCTTCGCATTTCCAACGAAGGATCGGCCTCTGTAAGGGTTGTCGCGGACTCGACATTCGACTGCGCTGAAATCATCGGGAAAGTTTTTAACGACCGAAATGCCAACGGAGTCCAGGACGAAGAGACCGAGAGCCTTCGCGGGGAGGAGGGAATCGCGGGGGCGAAGGTGGTGACCGCCAAAGGATGGATTGTTACCACTGATTCTCACGGTCGCTACCATATTCCCTGCGCCGCGGTGCCGGAACTAACGACAGGGTCTAATTTCATATTAAAACTAGATACTCGAAGTTTGCCTACGGGGTTTACCATGACTACCGATAATCCCGCGACAGTACGGGTGACTCGCGGCAAAATGGTCAGGGTCAATTTCGGGGTGGCTTTGCCGCGCGTCGTGCGGCTCGATTTGACGGATGACGCTTTTATCCCCGGAGCCGCGGAGCTTTTGCCGCAGTGGGCGGAGCAACTTGATACTCTGATCCATGTTTTGAAGCAGAATGTCTCGGACCTCAGATTGATCTATCACGCTGGACAAGAAAACAAGTCGCTGGTTAAAAAACGCATGAAAAGGGTTATCAAAAAGGTGCGGGACTTGTGGGAGAAATCAGGAGAAAAGAAAGAACTGAATATCGCCCGAGAGATGCGCGACGTTAAGGATGAAACAAAAGGAGGGGACTCGTGAGGGGGCTCGGCAAGTTCCTGTCTTTTTTGATGGGAGGATGCCTCTTCTGTTTTTTTTGTATCACACCGGCTATTGCGGTGGAGAAGGCTGGGCGGCAGTACCCACCTTTTCAGATTTCCGTGGACGGGCAACCCATCGGGCCGGGAGCTTCCCATCTCGATACGGTGGAAAAACAAGACCGCGCCCTAGAAGAAGGGGATGTCCATATTATCCGGGATAATCTGAAGCCTTCCCGGAGATTGAGTGTCGCGGCCTGGCCCAATGGAGCTCACCGAAATGAGCCTGTCACTTTCAGAGGGTTCAGCAATTACTCGACCTGGATCACAAAAGCGGAAGTGCGTATTTTTGACGGCCATTCGACCAGTGTTCAGAGGGAGCCGCTGGCCGTCATTCCCTTCGCTAGCGGGCAGGATGCGGTCTGGACCCCAGATGAGAAATCTCCCGGAAAGGTCGTCTACGTGCTACGCGTTTACGACGAAAAAAATCGGTTTGACGAGACGGGACCTCAAACCCTTGAGATTCTAAACACAGATCAGAAAAGCGGCGACGAAGACAGTCCGGAACGCGAAAAGATGATCAGCTATGGCGAGAACCATTTACGGCTGATGAATATCCCCGTTCAGGGCGGCAAGGTGGTGGTCTACGGCAAGAATGTCGGCGAGGGCGCGAAGGTCCGCTGGTCGGGACAAAAATCCGGGCGACCGATTTTAGCGGAGGATATTCCCGTGGATAAGGAGGGGAAGTTTATGA
>MWBI01000030.1 GCA_002068945.1 Candidatus Omnitrophica bacterium ADurb.Bin314 | reverse complement strand
CCGCCATGCTTGTGGCGGTGCTTTTTTTATTTACGGAAATCTGTTTTTTCCCGTCCCGGGCTCATGCCACCCCCAAGTCTTCAACCACGGTTCAGGGAGGGGATTCGCCGGCCGCGTTTCAGAGCCAACCCCTAAATGAAAGCGGCTGGCTCCCTCCCGAACTTGGATCGATAGATGAAATCTATCGCCCGGAGTCCGGAGTCCGGAGCCCGGAGCGGTTCCCGGCTCCCGGCTCCCGGCGCTCAGCCGCGAAGACGATCGTTTTCATCCAGGACGCCCACGACTCGCTCGAGGCGCAGGAGAACATCGCGAAGATCATCGAATATCTTGTCGCGCATCACGGCGTGCGGACGGTCTTTGAGGAAGGTTATGAAGGCCCGGTTCCGACGGACGATTATTTCGGTTTCATCGAGGACCCGGAACTGAAGCGCAAAGTTGCCTATTTCTTCCTCGACCACCTCCGCATCGGCGGCGCGGAGTATGCGCATATTAACCGGGCGACAGGCGATAATCGTAAGGCGGGAAGCGGAAAGGACAGCGGACAGGAAAATCCTGACGCTCCCCGTTTAACGCCTGCCCCTGACTGGCAGCTCATCGGCGCCGACTCGCTCGCCCTCCACCAGGCGAACGTCGATCAATACCGTCTTTCCGCGGAGAAAAAAGAAGCGATCGGCCGCGATCTGAAGGCGCTCGAGAAAGAGATCCGCGCTCTCGCCGACGCCCGGTTCCCGAAGGGGTTCCGCGAATGGCTCAAGCTCAAGGACCGGTTTGATGCGAAAAAACTGGATCTGTTCACGTATCTTTCGAGGACGGTCGCTCTGGCGGATAGTCAAAAGCTCCACACCAGACGCCCTGCGCTCCACGTCGAGGGACTCCTTCGTTTCATCCTCGACGCCGTTAAATCGAACGATCCCGTCGTGATCGGGAAGGCGAAACACATCGACGCGCGCGAAGTGTTCACGGAGCTTCTCAGGCTGGAACGGTCTATCGCCGAAGCCTGTCTTCCGGAGGCTGTCGACCGGGAACTCTACGGCCATTACCGGACCCTTCGTCTCGTTGAGCGCCTGAACGATCTCATGGTGACGCAGGAGGAATATGCGGCGCTTCGCGTCAGCCTGGAGCCGGGAGGCAAGAGCCCGGGGCAGACCTCATCTCCCGGTCCCGGACTCCCGGCGTATTTTGATACGCAATCCCTTGGCGAGTTCATCCATAAACACGCGAAAAAGCCGCTCGTCCTTTCGAAACAATGGGAGCGGAACATCCGGGATGCGGTGAAGTTCTATGAAATAGCCGCGGAGCGCGACGGCGCGCTTTCGGAGGCGCTGGACAGGCATTTCCGGAAAAATCCCCGTACTCCGCACTCGAAATTGCCCGGCAGTGAGCCGGCGATTTTGGTGTATGGAGGCTTCCACAAGGAGAACGTCAAACGCATCCTCGAGGCGAGGGGGATCGGCTATGTGGTCGTGAGTCCCGGAATCACGAAACCGAGCCCGCGTCACGAAAAGATCTACCGGAAATTAATGACGGAAGGAATGTTGCCTTTCGAACAACCGGTCCCGCCCGCTTTGGGGCGCGCCTCACGTCCGATTCCCGTGACCGTGCTCCCGAATGGCCGCGAAGCGATCCGGAGAGTTTGTGACGCTTTAAGATTCAACCCCGAAGCTGACCCCGAAACGCTCGGCCTTGTTCTGGGCGCGCAAACGCGACGCGGGGAGTCCCGCGCGCCGGAAAAAAGTGACATTCGACAGACGCTGGACCGTGACGCGAAACTGCAGGGAATCGCGGAAGCCCTCAAGCCGGTTCTGAAGGAAAAGGACGCGCGCATGGCAACGGCTCGCCAGATTCTCGATCTCGCCAAAGCTCTGCCGGCAGGTTCGAAGCTCGCCCCGGAGGACCTTAAAGCTGTTTCCGCGCTTCAGTCCGTCAGTGATGAAAAACTCCGTCAGATATTTGATCTTGCCGCGGCGCCTTCCCGCGCGCCTCCGGGGCAATCCCGGGATTCGCGGGTCCCGAGACGGAGGATGTTTGTTTTCGCGGGAGCCGCCGCGCTTGCCGGGATCGCGGGCGCAGCGCTGTTCTGGTCCGAAACGAAAAAAACGGCGCGGGTTCGTTCGACCGTGGATGCTTTGATGTCCTATTACCGCGAAAATTATCCGCGTTTTCACATTCAGCCTCCGATGATCGTTCAGCCGGTGAATCATGTTTCAAAGAGCTGGGAAGGCTACCGGCTTGAGCTGATCGCGGGTCCGCACGGGGCTCCCAAAGCCGCCGAGAAAATCCTGGAGCTGGCGCCGCTCCTCGCGGAATCGCCTGAAAAATGGCAGATCGTTCTTGAAGGCGGGGTAAACACGCTGACGCGGTCGGGGCGGCTCGCGGATGTCACCGTGCTCATCAAGCTTTCGGACCTTCTCAGGATCCCGGTGGTCGATCCCGTTCCCACACCCTCGGATCCCGAAGTTATCAGGGAGATCGAAAAACGACTTTCACTGACGAAAGACGAAGTCATGGCCGCGAATCTTTTCGACACGCTGTTTTTTCTGGCGGGTGAAGCCGGAATGTCGGGGAAAAGTTCGCGGCAGGCGTGGGAAACGTTTTTAACCTACCGAAGCATGACCTGTGGTGTTTCAAAGCAGGAGATCTCAAGGCGCATCCTGAAGAAAGCGGGGGAGCTCGAAGCCTCGCCGGAATTGCGCGATAGATTTGCGGAAACGATAAATCGCGTCAATGCCGCGACGCACGGGATCAGGAACGATGTCGGGCGCGGGCGTTCGCTTGAAATGTTTGGCCGAAGCGCCGGCCGCCGGAATATCCTGGCGCTCGTGGGGTCCCGGCACGCGCCGATCTACGGCGAGAACGTGAACGTCCGTTTTGCGGATGCTCCTTTCTCCGTCGCGCAGGTCGACATGATTCTGAGGTTCTTGCAAACGGTAAGGCCGGTGAACGTGAACCGTTCGGAATCGCGGGAAGGTTCCGTGACAAGGCGGGTGTTTCTCACGGCAGGCGCGCTCGGACTGGCGGGCGCGGCGATTACCGGGATGCTGGCGGGACGGCCCGCCCGGGAATATAAAAATCCGCTGATGAAACAT
>MWBI01000029.1 GCA_002068945.1 Candidatus Omnitrophica bacterium ADurb.Bin314 | reverse complement strand
CGAAATATTCGACGGTACGTTTTCCTTCCTCGAGATAAGGCTTCAGCGCATACCACTCGGCCCAGATTTTCTTGCTGGAGGCCTTGTGGTTCCCCGGATCGGGCAGAGACGGCCTTTTCAGTGTCATCCCTTCGAAGGTTGCGATCGCCTGGGACAAATCCTCGTCCTGGAGGTCTTTCGCGCTGGTGACGCCGAATCCGCGCAAGAGAATGCCGCGATAGTCGGCGTCGGGAAGAGCAAGCTCCTTCCGGAGGATGTGGATCCGCGCAAGCATGGAATTCCGGGTGCTCACAGCTAATACTCCCACAATGCCTGATATCCGGTCACTTTGATCGGCTGTTCGAACTGTTCCGCGGCGTGAAGTTTCCAGTGCCAGCACCCCAGCTCGGCCCAGCGGCTCGACATGGGAACCGAATGATGGTAACATCCCTCGAGAATTACTCGTCCGACGATTGCGCCGAACTCGCCCGGGTGACGGCGGGTCACATCTCCCACGCCGAGCGTAAAGTGCCGGTTGACTTCCGCCGCCGCTTGAAGTTGCGCCAAGCAGCGCAATTCGAACATCGCGGATTGATCCCACGACTTGGACGCATGAATCAGAAGCGGACCTTCATAATTCGTGAACCAGGAACGGTTCTCGACGTCTTTCAGTCCTTTGACGATCAGGAATGCCCATGGCTGTTTTACGGTCAAAACTTTCATTTCAATCTCCTTCGTTACATAAAAATGGCGGTGATCTCATTATCGCTCATGGCTGAATTGAGATCGATTGAAAAGCGGATATTATGCCCGATCTCTTTGGCAGCGGTGCGGCAGGCATTGAGCCAGGAGTCAATAGACTTCTGATCGCCCCGGGCCGCGCGGATCCGCGCCTCCAACTCGGGAAGCGGGTAGGTGAATCGCGTTACGACGGAGAGCTGCATGGGGATTCCCTTGAGTCTTGACTCGCCTTCAGTGCGACGTATTCTTCCAGCATTCTTATACGATTATTCAGAATTGCCATAACATCCGGAATTTTATCTTTATGAAGGATGATAGTCGCCACCAGCTTTGTTTTTATATTTGTCCCATCATCTTTTATGCTTTGATTTTTGAGGCATAGCCATGCGATTTCGGCAGCCGCTTCCGAGTTTGAGGCAAGTCCGGGGTGGTCCAGATAATCCTGAAGATACCATAACGCCTTTCGGAGATCCTCAATCTCCTGTTCCTTGCCGCCTTTTTTTCCTGCCCGCCACAAGTATTTGACGGCGTTTCCAAGCTGGAAGTTTAAATGCCTGGTCAGATCGATGCACTCGATTGTGACGTCGATCCCGGCGTAGTGCTGAGGATGATTGATGCTGTCACTCATATTCTTTTTCTCCTTGTCGGTTTGAGTTTCGACACGACGGATTGCAGTGTCATAAGATCGTCGTACGTTTCCGGGGCGGGGCAGTCGTTTTTGAGATACCAGCGCGCCAGGTGATACAGGGCCGTCCGCTCTTTTTTGGTCAGACGCCGGCTGTCGCGCTTGAGTTCAAAAAGTTCACCTTGCGCCTCCCCTGAAATTTCTGTAGCCATGATACCCCCTTATTTTTGAAACTTGAACTTTAATGGTTCCGGCGAGTCCCGGGAGCGGATTGCGTGCGATCAGCTCGGAGGTCTTGCGCCGGGCGGCGGCAATCGCGGAGCCGGAACTTCGGTGGCACGCGGCGGAGGCGAAACAGGTTTTCCCGTCTCGGTCAAGGATATACATCCATTTGCCGTTTTTCCAACTCTTCCAGGGTGTCACCGAGTAGATCATTGCCCTCCTCCTTGTCAATTATCCTCCGGCCATGCGCCCGCGGACTTGCGCCAGGCGATCGCGAGCTTGAGGTCTTTCGGGGTGATCTTGCGCCCCTCTTCCGAGGCAATTTTCTCAGCACGGAAAAGGTCCTTGAAAAACGTACGGAGCTTGCCGTCACGGGCGGACGCCTGCGTGAGGGCATACGAAACAAACTCCTCGTCGACCTCGCTGAAAAACGATTTGAGAATCTGCCGCACCTCGTCCCGGCGAGGAAGTTTTTGAATCTCGACCGGGAACTCGAACCTCCCCAGGAACTGCTCGAAATAATCGGCGCTTCGCCCCTTTTTGATTTCAGCGAGGTAGACGTCGGTAAAGATCAGTGCGACACCGCATCCTGCCATGTCGTGCAAATCCCGAAAAAATTCGATCGCACCCCCTGGACGTCCGCTCTTGCTGAGGAGATGCCCCGCCTCGTCTACGATGATCACGTTTCGCGGTGTCAACGCACGCCGGATGTTGGCCTCGATCTCCGCGACGGAGCCCGTGGCCGCGACGCCGCACGCGCGGGCCAGCATCACCACGATGGCGCGCCGGCCGCAATCGGACGGAACACGCAGATATTTGGCCCTGCCGTGGTTATTTTCGCCGGCCCACCATTCGGAGGTATAGGTCTTGCCCCGGCCTGTGGGTCCTGTAATATAGATCATTACGGAGTTATCCCTGCAATAATCCAGCGCCTCGATGATGCGGTCGGCCACAATCGTGTGGACCAGCGGACGTTGTTTGGCCAGACGCCGGCGCAGGGCGGCGATTGCCTCGAAAACGTCGTCGCGGATCGAGGCGGCGATCCGGCCGGTGAAGAGCATCCGCAGCTGCTCCCAATCCTCAGGTTTGTAGCCCAGTTCCCGGCAGAGCAGCGTCTTGTTTTGGTTAAGACACCCATTGAGGTAGCCATACAGCCACAGCACCTGCTCCTTTTCGGCTTCCGGATACTTTTCGACCCCTGCTGTTACGGCATCGTACTGCAAGGGGAAAGCCCTTGTGTCTTGTGTGTCAGAACTCATCGTCATCGTCTCCTTTTGGTTTGGTTATGATAATATGTGCCCTGGCGATATCCGCGCTGGACACATCGTCGTCGTATGCTTTGGGCTTATTCAGTCTGCCGATTCGCGTTATCTCCGCCGCGTCCTTGTTCTCGTGCAGATCGAGGTCGGCCGGAGGAACTTCTTGTTTCGGGACGGACGGGTATACATCCTCCGCGGGGGCAAGCCGTTTGTAGGTGTGGGACAGTCCTTTGACCGGGTGGATCGTTC
>MWBI01000028.1 GCA_002068945.1 Candidatus Omnitrophica bacterium ADurb.Bin314 | reverse complement strand
TCGAATTGTACACGTAATTGATACGAGTCAGATCCGGGCGTTTCCCGTAGCTCAAAAGTCCGTACCGTATAGTATGCGACAGCGTGTTGGAAAGATAAAATCCCGCCTCGGCACGGGCCCGGTCGGCAGACTTGTCCGAATGGATGTCGGGCAACCGGATGCCGTGTTTTTTTAAAAGATCGTTCACGACAAACCTGCTGAAATATTTATTAACAGCCTCCCCCGCGCGGTTCCAGTCATCGATCACATCAGAATAATCAGCACCTCCTGTATACCTTTTTCGAAGCTCCAGTGTGGTCTCCCGAAAACGTTCCAGCAGAGGCAGCGCTCCTTGCCTGAACTCTTCCGCTATGATTCGAACGGTCTGCAAACGAATCGCATCCATCTCATTTCCGTCATCACCGCTTTCCCGAGCTTCAACACGCTCGGAAGCCACATCACGGCTTTTTCCTGCGCGGCGGCCGTCACGCGTTTCAGACCGGACAGAGGTGTCAGACTTCGGGGAGGAAATTCCGGCAACAAGCGGTACGGCGGCCGCGGGATTCGTTCCATCTCCCCGTTTTCCCGGGGCCCGCGCAAAGCTTACAGGCACGCTCATCCCCGGCACCAGATTCACGGCATACGGGGTCTGGTTGGCGGGCTGGGTGAGAAGCTTCGCGATCTTCGCTTCGGTTATCTGGCCGTTCCTGCCAAGGGTTTGGAGTCTTTCGATGAATTTTTCGAGCCTGGCGGACCACTTCGTCTTGATCGCCTGAAATCCTTCGGAGTGTTCCGCGGCTGCCTGGTCGATGTAGCGGGTGTATTTCGAATGCTCGGCAACACGGCCTTCCGCCGCGAGCTTGCGGATAATGTCGTCGCGCCATTCCCTGGCGGTGAGGGTTAATCGGCGGGCGTCAGGTTCGCTCACCGATCCGCGTTTAACGCTTTCGGGTCGCAGCAACCGTTCCGCGGTTGCCCTTGCGAACGCATCATAGAGGTCAATGCGGCCGTCCTTCGGCTTGAAATAAGAACGCCACGAAACATTGCCCTGCATGTGTTCGCGGTAGCGGTCATCTTTCGGAACCTCACGGATCGCGGGCGAGATCACGACATACGGGATCCCCTGTTCCTTGAGCTTCGCGGCAAGACCAGCCGTATGAAAACCGCCCGCAATAGCGCACACCGGAGAGTGTTTGGCGTCCAGGAGTTCCCTGATTTTTTCCAGGAATACAACCTCGCGCCGCGACGCAAGCTTGTAAAATTCCGGAAAAACATCCGACATCACGGCGCGGTTTAATTCCTCGAACTCATTTGCGAGTAAGTTTATAGAGCGTGTGCCGTGACCATGCGCCGCACGCTGCGCGTTATACGCGACCAATGCGTCCCAGTCGCTTCGGCTCAATTCGAATTTCACAAGCTTCTCGATCAGAAGCAGTCGCGCATCAATCTCCCCCAGCGTCGCGGCCTCAGGAGTTACAAGCAATCTGGCACGGACCTTTGCAAGTAATGCATCGAGCTCCCGCGCAAAGGTTTCCCCTTTCATCGTCACGAGGACCTCATGGTCCGAAATCTTCTGCCGCAGTGTCTGAGACATCTCCGGCATCTCCTTTCCCGAGGCGGTCAGGAGTTCACGGATTCCGCAGGCGAATGCGGCAACGGAAATCCTTCCGGTCCTGTAGTCCTGGACGAGGCCGTTCAGTGCGGCTCCCGGGGCGGCCTTATGGGCGTATTGAGCGATCCTTTTGACCTCCGCTTCCGCGGCCGGATCCTTGACTGTCTCGTTCTCCAGGGTCTTGAACAGGGAACCGAGCCGGGTTGGCTGAGGCGAATGTTCATCGTGATACTTTGCAAGATACGCAAGCAGATCTGTCAATTTCTCCGGCGCTTCCCGCGACTCTCGCACCCTCGCGTCAAATTTCAGCGCTTCGGCGGAATAAAACCCGGATTTCAGATCCTGAACCCGTTTATTGAGGACGGAAAGTTGAGCGGCAAACTTCGATCGCCCCTTGAGGCCATCGAGATAGACACCTATCGCTGTTTCGTAGAGCTTGCGGTCTTCAATGCCGACATAATCGATGTCCCGGTACGACGAAAGCACGCTCGCGGCCGCGGCACCGGACAACTCCCCCGCTTCAAGGTATCCGTCAAATACCTTCGAGAGTCTGTCTTTATCGGGAAAGCTCCGGAGGAGTTTCGGATCCAGCCGGCCGTCTGCGCCTTCAAGCGCGACCGCGCGAACACCGTAATGCTCGCGCAGATATCCGGTCAGGTCTCTGAGCGACCGTTGGGCATCGGGGATCGAATGAGCGTCCTGAATCAGAAAGACAGTGCGGAGCGCGGGGGACGGAGTCTCGGGCTCCATGTTTTCGCCGGGCTCCGTGTTTCGTGCTCCGTACTGTTCGATGACAGAACCAAGCCCGGGGGGGACGACAATTTCCTGCACACTTCCGCCAGGGGAGGAACCCTTTTGAGCGGTGGCCGAGGCAAGAACATTGGCGCGATGATCCCCACCCGGAGCCTGGGAGTCGTAAAACCCTGTGTCAGCCAGGGCCATAGAGGGAAAGGTAAGAATGTCCGAGGCAAGAAAGAGGACACTCGTCGCAAAAGCTATGATTTTTAAAGGCGACAGCTTACGGGAAAGAAAGCGGCCGCACGGATTTTTCCTTGAGATCATTTTGCCTCGGCCAGTGAGTTACTAAAATGATTTACAAAAAAGATAGCATATGGCGGGCATTCTTCAAGGGCCGTAGAGGGAAAGGCAGCTTTTTTCTGTATGTTCTAAAAACAGGAAAACCGCCAACAACTAACACGGGATAACATACAGGGACATTACCGATCTTTTAATGTTCACCTTCAACGGCCCACTAGCGGTTTAAATTGGGAGCACCGACTTAAAGATTTTTTACGCAACGTGTTTTGGCTTAACCTCAACCTCGAAGATCGTCCCGCGAACACCGGTGAGGGCCTGCGGGGTGCGGACTTCGAACCTGGAATCGCCCTGCAGTTTCTCCACCTGCGCGAGCAATTTACCG
>MWBI01000027.1 GCA_002068945.1 Candidatus Omnitrophica bacterium ADurb.Bin314 | reverse complement strand
GTCCGAAGGGTCCGCGGCGAAAGAAAGCGGGCTCTTTTTTGGATCGTTACCGCTCCAATAAATGGTTTTCCAGGAACCGCCCTGACCCATGAGGACCTTGTCCGAAGTCAGGATGAACACCTGGTCGGGGAGGTAGGGGAACGTCACGATCTTCCGTATCCTCGTGCATTCGCCCCCTGATGACCAGACCGGTTTCCAGCCTGAACCATCCGCTCCCTCAAAAAGCTGAAAGGAATTCGCGACAAAGAATCCGTTGCCTTCTCGCGGGTGGGCGGCGAGGCAGACGAGCTCCCCTCCTGAAAGGGAGGGTTGTAAAGGCCGTTGCCATTCCGCGGCGGAATAAGTCTGATAGCCCGCTGTCAGGGCGAGGGTGACCAGGAACATCCAGCGCAGGATTTTTCGGTGACGCATGACATCCTCCTGTTTGTATATTTATCATAGAATATATGCATATAATATAATATTGTCAAGAAGCTTTTGAGTTTCCCTTATAGCACCGGTTGCTGTTTATTAAGGGGGAAACGGCTATCCCCGTTTTTTGAGAATAGCGTGACGGAGCTAATTCTGCTATAGTCTCCCTCTATTATGGGCTTTCGATGCGGTATTGTTGGACTCCCCAACGTCGGCAAATCCACGATCTTCAACGCTCTCGCCAAGGCGCACGCCGCGGCGTCGAACTATCCTTTTTGCACGATCGAGCCGAATGTCGGCATGGTACCGGTGCCGGACCAGCGCCTGAACGAACTCTCCAAACTTTATAACCCCCAGAAAACCACGCCGACGATGGTCGAGTTCTATGACATCGCGGGCCTCGTGGCCGGCGCTTCCAAAGGCGAAGGTCTCGGCAACCAGTTCCTCGGGCATATCAAGGAGGTTGAGGCGATCCTTCACGTCGTCCGTTGTTTTGAGGACCCGAACATCGTTCATGTGGGTTCCACAGTGGACCCCGTCCGCGATATCGAGGTGATTGACACCGAGCTCTGCCTGAAAGACCTCGACACGATCAACGCGCGTTACAACAAGACAGAGAAACTCGCGAAGACGGGCGACAAGGACGCGAAGGAAAAGCTTCCGATCTATGAGCGCGTCAAGAAAACGCTTGAAGACGGAATCCCTCTTCGCCGCGCGGAGTTTTCCGACAAAGAGAAAGAACTGATCAAAGATCTCGCGTTCCTGACTCTCAAAACCGTGCTTTACGGCGCGAACGTGGCTGAATCGGATTTGCCTTCGGGCGGGAAACATGTCGATGCGGTCCGGAAAAAAGCGGCCGAAGAAGGCGCTGAAGTGGTCGTGATCTCCGGCAAGGTCGAGTCCGAGCTGATCGACCTCCCGGAAGAGGATCAGAAGGTGTTTCTCAAGGAGCTCGGGCTCACGGAGCCGGGGCTTTATTCCCTGATCCGGGCGGGCTACAGGGCCCTGAACCTCATCACCTATTTTACGGCCGGCGAAAAAGAGGTCCGTGCCTGGACCGTCCGGAATGGCGCGAAGGCGCCCGAAGCGGCCGGTGTCATCCACTCTGATTTCGAGCGCGGGTTCATCCGCGCCGAGGTCATGCGCTGTGAAGACCTCCTCAAGTTCAAAACCTCCGTGGCCGTGAAAGAAAGGGGACTCCTCCGCATTGAAGGCAAAGAATATGTCGTGCAGGACGGCGACACGATGCTCTTCCGTTTTTCGGTCTGATCCTGCGGTTATAGTGTCCGCTTGGCCCTGATATCCTCCTCAAATTCCATGGGGAATCGGTTTGTGCGAACTTAAGGCGGAAATCCGATCGGAAATTTCTGAGGGATGTCTGATTTGAGCGGTTCTTCAATCAACTTGATGAACCGGCACAGGACATCCGAGGTCGCAAGTTCATGAGCGGCGAGCCGCTCCGTCAGTTTTCGTTTGAGTTCCCTTGATTCTTTGGAGAGTCCTTTGCCGCTCAAACGGATGACGTGCGTTTTCACAAAAGCTCGCACGATAAAAACGTTCATTCGGGTTGTCGCCATGATTGCGCCTTGCTCGATAAATGCGAATGGCCGCGAGCGAGGGGCGCAATGCTTGTCCGGACCGGTCACAATTTGCGACCGGTTCCTCGCAAACTCACTTCGGGAAAGGCGGAACATAAAGCCGGCGGGGAACCGCGGCCTGTTTCTTTTGACAGCCTGGTTTAATGCCTTGGTGGCTATGCCGCAGATGCGGGCCAAATCAGAATCAGGGATCATGGCTTCTTTCTGTAAGCGGATGATGACAGGCATTATTTTTTCTAAAGCAGGTTTGTTTCGTAATGGTATGGCATGATTATGTTTATAATAAATTAAATTATGATTGCGTAACAACAACGCTTTAAGTTGTAAATCATGGTGCGGGGCAAAGCCTCGCTGTTTGCCGGAACCGGATACCGGGTAAATAATCCTCAATAAACTCACAAGGCGTGACGAGAATAGTGACGGCCTGTAGATACCCCTGAAAGCCCTCTGGAATTTGCGGGGGGGTACAATATCCCCGTTTTGGCGGAACCGATCCAACCTACGAGGTTGGATCGGTTCCGGATCGGTTCAAATGTCATTATTCATGGATCAATGGAGGTGTTTGAGATGAAAAAACTTGTGGCCCTGCTCGCGGTCTTCGCGCTGGTGTTTTCCCCCGTGACGTTGGGGTATGCGGTGGAAAGTACGTTCTCGGGAGTGGATGGGGAGTGGACCACGCCGGGGAACTGGTCGAACGGTGTTCCCGGTGTGAACGACGATGCGGTTATCAACGCCGACGTTAGCGCGATCGGCGGCGGGAGCGGCACCGCGTCGGTTCTTTCGGCAGTGTTCAATAATAACGCGGCATGGATCTCGCAGAGGAATGCCCTTACCCTTGTGGCAGGCGGAGGCACCGGGATGGTCACATTCAACGGCGGTTCGGTTAACGTCTCTGGCACGATCAACGGCAATGCAACCTTCAACGGCGGTTCGTGTAATTACAGGGGTACAATCAACGGTAATACAACCTTTAACGGC
>MWBI01000026.1 GCA_002068945.1 Candidatus Omnitrophica bacterium ADurb.Bin314 | reverse complement strand
GTCACATAAAGGGTCGCGCCCTTCGCGCGGCGACCCGCTTTCTCAAGCGCAATCCGTTCGGCGTGAGGCCCGCCGAATTTCCGGTGATAGCCTGAGGCAACGAGACGGCCGTTCCTCACAACACAGGCTCCAACCATCGGATTGGGACTGACGGCATGGCGCCCTTTTGCGGCAAGGCGCAGGGCGGCCTTCATCCAACGTTCATGATCCCTGGGCAGCATCGGATTTCGGAACTCTGGGTGTTTCGGTGCGATTGATCTTGTCAAGGACCCCGTTGACGAACTTGCCGGATTCTTCCTGTGAGAATTTTTTCGCGAGATTCACGGCCTCGTTGATCGTGACCTTGGGCGGAATGTCTCCCATAAACAACAGCTCGTAGGTGGCAAAGCGCAGGATATTCCGGTCGATCACGGCCATACGGCTGATCGACCAGTTGTCCGCGTACCGGTCGACCACCTGATCGATCTCGTCGCGGTGTTCGGCGGTGCCGGAGACGATCAGATTGGCGAACTCACAGACCTCGGGGGTCGCATCCCCCTGTTCTTCAGCCGCCCAGAATTCCGCGAGGAGCGCGGGCAACGGTCCGGGATTGATCTCAAACTGGTAAAGAATCTGAAGCGCGCATTCACGGGCCCGGGTTCGTTTACGGATCATAAGCTCCTTCCAAAGAGCGCTAGTTCTTCTTTGTTTTGCGGGGCCTGTCTTTTCCCAGCTGCTCATTCAGGCTCGCGATTTCGAGCGCCACGAGGGCCGCCTGTTCGCCCTTGTTGCCCGACTTGAGGCCGGCGCGATCGATCGCCTGCTCCAGATTGTCTACTGTAACGACAGCTGTCGCGATCGGTGTTCCCGTTTCGAGAGCGACCTGGGAGATCCCGCGCGTCAGCTCGTGCGAAACCACCTCAAAATGATAGGTCCCGCCGCGGATCACACAAGCGATCGCGATCACCGCGTCGCAGAACCGCTTCTGCCGGAGCTTCTTGCAGAACTGCGGCACCTCAAGCCCTCCCGGCACCCAGACGATTTCGATATTTTTGTCCCGGACGCCCGCTTTCCGGAGCGTTGTTACGGCACCGTCGAGAAGCGGCCTTGTGATATGCTCATTAAAACGAGCGACCACGATTCCAAACTTCCGCTTGGCCGCGGCGTATTTCCCGTGATAGACCCTCATGGCTGATCATTCAGGTCAAGAAAGTGACCCAGTTTTTCCTGTTTGGTCCTGAGATATCGCGCATTCAGTGAGTGAGCCTTGATCCGCACCGGAACACGTTCCACCACTCGCAGACCGTACCCCTCCAGGCCCACGATCTTGCGGGGATTATTCGTGATGAGACGGAGCTCCGAAAGACCAAGGTCTTTCAGAATCTGTGCCCCGATACCGTAATCGCGAAGATCGGGTTTGAAACCGAGAGCTTCGTTCGCTTGAACGGTGTCCAACCCCTGCTGGTCCTGGAGAGCATAAGCCTTGACCTTGTTGCCAAGACCGATGCCTCGGCCTTCCTGACGCATGTAGAGAATGACGCCTTTGCCTTCCTTTTCGATCATTCTCATGGCAGTGTGCAGCTGGTCCTGACAATCGCAGCGGAGCGAGCCGAGGATATCCCCCGTGAAACATTCCGAATGAACGCGCACAAGGGCGGGATTGGTTCCCGTCTTCCCTTTTACGAGCGCGACATGTTCCATCCCGTCGGTCAGGGAACGATAGACATAAATGGTCCATTCCCCGAATTTGGTCGGAAGCTTCGCCTCGCTAACCTTCATGACCAGCTTGTCCGAGCGCCGCCGGTATTCGATCAGGTTCTGGATCGTGCCGATCTTGAGACCATGCTCTTTCGCGAACGGAATGAGATCGGCCAGGCGCGCCATCTTGCCGTCATCGTTGATGATCTCACAGATCACACCGACCGGTTCGCATCCGGCAAGCACGGCCAGGTCGACCGCTGCTTCGGTATGTCCCGCGCGGCGGAGTACCCCTCCCTTGCGCGCGCGGAGCGGAAAGACATGGCCGGGGATCACAAGATCGTCCCGGCGGGTCCGGGGATCAGCGAGAAGTTCTATTGTCCGGTTCCGATCGTAGGCCGAAATACCGGTCGTAATGCCCACGCGTGCATCCACCGAGACCGTAAAGGCCGTTTTCATACTATCTTCCGGATCCCGGTTCATATCCCACAATTCCACCCCCTCGATCCGTTCCGGAGCCATGGGAACGCAGATGAGCCCCCGCCCATATTTCATCATGAAATTAACAAGTTCAGGCGTGGTCTTCTGGGCCGCAAAAATAAGGTCCCCTTCATTCTCGCGAGCCTCATCATCGGTCATAATAACCATGCGGCCTTCGCGAATATCTTTGATGATCTCTTCGATAGAGTTCAGTGTATGCATGTTTTCAATATATCCTTAAGCTGTCGGAAGGCCGTATCGTAACAGCACGCCTCTGCTTTGTCAAACCAGGCTCTCCCTATCTTGTTCAGAATAAAAGAGTTACATCACACCACTTGACAGGCCCCTCCGGGGATGTTACTTTTCTTCAGGAAGGCTTGATAAATGATTCTTTGAAAATCCGGGAGTCCCGAAAGGGACCGAACGCTAAAAGCCTCAGCATGAGAAACTTACCATAGCCCACAGAGCGTTTCGCGTACAAAGATGTTCTTTGTATCTACGTATTTTTGTCACAAAGCGAAACGATCGAACCTCATAGCTGAGGCTTTTTATTTCCGTATCCTCTATCTTCAGCCCTTCGGAGGGTTGTTCTTGACCTTAAGCATGGCCCCCAACTGATCCAGGGCATCTATGATATTGACCGGAACCGCAAGCACCACCGTATTAGAAGCGGTCGGGCCGAGACCGTCAATGGTCTGAAGGGTTCTTAACTGCATCGCCCCGGGACTTTCCGACATTGTTT
>MWBI01000025.1 GCA_002068945.1 Candidatus Omnitrophica bacterium ADurb.Bin314 | reverse complement strand
GGAAGTCCTCTGATTTTTCGGCGTTTGCTGATCCTCTTTTCTTCTCCGGCATTTTATTACCCGCTTTACCTCGCGCCAGCCCAGCCTTCGCCCCCGTCGTGTAGATCGATCCGGAACGTTCTATCGAGAAAAGTGTGTGAATGCTAGGTTATGCTATATCCTGGCAATGATAGAAGGCTGCTAAAACCTTGCGATGTTTTTTGCATGTTTGCCAGCCGACCTCCAGGAGAAAATATTAAAAAAATCAGGCCCTGCCCCTTGTAAATAGAATAACTGTCGGTTATATTTCTGAAACCTTTCTAAAGGTTCAAAATAAATCGATAAAATGGGTTTCATTTCTTAAAAAACACGTTTCAAAATCCGCCTGACACCGGCAAGAAAGGGTTAAACCTTAAACGATGGACAGCAAAAACAGCACAAGTGCCTCAAGTTCTTCTTTCGGCAGATTCAAACCCGCCATTGCTTTTGTCACGCTTGTTACGTTCATCGCGACGACCCTTTGGACACCCGGAGTGTCTTTTGCCGCGGCAACAATGTCGGAAGTGAATCTCCCGTATCAGGCTGTTCTCGATACGAACCTGCGGTTCGCGCTGCCGCGGGACATAGGGAAGATCGAGGACCTGAAACTGGGGCGGGGACCGGGCGTCGTGCATATCCAGACCGCTCACGGTCACTACGACGCCCAGCAGAAGATCCGCCAGATCTTGCATCATCTCGACAAGCATTACGGCATCCGGACGCTCCTTGTCGAGGGAAGCGCTTTCAGGCTCCGTCCCGAACTCTTGAACTTCTTCCCCAGGGACCCCAAGCTTACGGCGAAGGTGGCGGACCGGCTCACGAAGAGCGCGATCGTGAAAGGTCCCGAACTTTACCTTCTCGATAAAGTCCGGCATCCCGGGTCGGCCGAAGGATATGGCATCGAAGAGGCCTCCGCATACCGCGCGAACGGCGAGGCCTTTGTCGAAGTGTTGACCCAAAAAGAAAAGACCTCCGGTTTCCTCGCGCAGATGAATGAGGGGATCGAGCGTCTTTCCGCGCCGTACCTCAACGACAACCTCCGCAAATTCGTCCGGACGCAAGAGTCCTTTGAAAAGAAGATCATGCCCCCGGACGCGTGGTTTACCTATCTGAAGGAAGAATCGTCCCGGACGCTCAAGCTTGAGCTCGGGGATCCCGCCGAACAGCTTGAATGGCCCATGATAACGCGGCTTTTCATGATCAGGAAGCTTCAGCGGGAACTCGACGCGAAGAAGCTCCCGAAGGAACGGGACTCGTTCCTGAAGGCGATCAGGCGTTTCATTCCCGGGGCGGGCGTCTGCGCCGCCGTCGAAAAGATTCTGAAAAATGATCCGGTGAGCCAGCCGTTGCCCGATCCCGAGACCAGCCTTCTTTTTGAAGAAATGACCCGCCAGCTTCCCCAGGATTTCAATTACGCCCTTTTCCCGAATGTCCGCGCCTTCATCGGCACGCTGATCCTTACGAGCGAGCTCAAGGCGGCCGCGCTCATGAACGAGACCGGGAAATTGACGGATGCCGTCACGGACAAGCTCGCCCGCACGGCGACCGAAAAAACCGTGATCTCGCTTCTCAAGGACTACCGGCTTCTTCAGAAGCTGTTCGCGCTTGAGCTGACGCCCGCGGACTATGAAGCTCTTTTAAAGCGGACCACGGAACTGACGCCCTCTGTGATCGCAAAGCGTTTTGAGAAGGCTGTGGCCGGCTCGTCAAAGCGGGTGAAGGATGTCCGTTTTAGGCATACCGGCGAACTGGACGCCCTTTACGCGAGCGCCCTGAAATTCTATGAGGGTGTCAAGGCCCGTGACCTCGCGATGATCGGCATGATCGAAAAACGTCTCCTTGAAACAGGGGCCGACAAAGTGGCTGTCGTGACCGGCGGTTTTCACTCCGAACCCTTCCGTGACTATTTCTCTTCCAGGGGCTACACCTATGCGCTTGTGTCGCCCAGGATCACCGATGCGGATAAAGCCGGATATGAGGCCTACATTAATCACACGTTGCAGACAGTCGCTGGTCGCCCGTCTCCTGTTGCCGGTATTAAACCAGTGACCAGCGGCCAGTCCCCGGTGACCCGCTCCACCCGCGAATCCCCGTTTGTGTCCGCTTCGCCTGCCGAATTGAGGGCAATGGGTGTTGATGCCGAAGCTCTTGCCCGTGCCGAATATCGCGCCGCGCTGCCCGTCCTTGCCGGGAATCCCGGGGCCGCGCGGGCACTTGCGTTGCAACTCCGCGCGGAAACCCGGGAAGATCCGGTGCGGGAGGTTGCCGGGACCGACGCCCTGATAAACCTCATTGTGGATAATCTGCTTAAGGCCGTTTCCAGTGACAGATACCTGATTTTGACGGCGCTGGGGAACAAAACAACCCTGGCCCAGGTCGGTGAGGAATTCCCCGATGTGTCGCAGGAAATCTATGAGACGCTCGGCGGCGAAGGTTTTAATAATGAGGAGGCTGAGGTCTTTTTTGAGAATCATCACCGCGCGATCATTTCCGCTCTTGCCCGCGCCGAGGCGAGGGAGAGAAGTACCGCAAAACCCCAAACGAGGGCGAACGATCTTCTGGCAGCTCTTCTGAAAGCGTTCAAGCGTAGCGGTGACTTTCAGGCGTTTCTTCGGGATGTCCAGACGATCCTCAAGGTTTTCTTCTTCCATGAGACGACCGACGGGAAGATCTACAAGATGCAGCTGGCCGGGGCTGGAGTGAAATGGGTGAAGGACATCGGCGACATGCGGTATGAATATTTAAACAACCGCTTGTGGAATCTGCCCATGCGCGCGAAGCTCTTTGGCGATATCGCCGTGACTTTCATCGATGGCAAATTCGGGATCTATATCCTCTCCGACGCGCCCCGCCGCCTGGAAGGACAGGTTG
>MWBI01000024.1 GCA_002068945.1 Candidatus Omnitrophica bacterium ADurb.Bin314 | reverse complement strand
CCGATGCCGATTCCGGAACCAACGCAGGGGCTACAGCATAATTTCGCATCACCAGTCAATCCAGCAAAATAGCAAGACAACCTGCCCCGGAATTTAAAATCGCAGAAACCTGTATATCTTTCAAGACGTTACAAGTTTCTGCGGCTCAAGAATCAAGTTTGGCGTCCCCAAGGGGATTTGAACCCCTGTTGCTAGAATGAAAATCTAGTGTCCTGGGCCAGACTAGACGATGGGGACGCATTTTGTTTTCGTCCCCCACCTGCGGCGGCCTCAAGCTGCCGAGGCGCCGTCCTTGCGCATTGTGCGAAAGGGCGATGGGGACGCGCAACCCGAATGGAGCGAGGATTATACCGGTTTCAGCCAAAAATCCAAGCGGTTTAAGCGTCCTTGTCTCCTTTCTGATTTTTCAATAAGTCGACAAGGGTAGCGCTGATTCTCCATCCGGGATCAAGCGGAAGATCAGGCGGACCTTCCGATCGCGGCATAGCCCGCGATGGCGTCGATCAGGATCTCGAGGATCGCGCCGTAGTCGGATGGCCGGTGGATGCGCCGCTTTTGTTCTTCGCCGTCCAGTTTGTCCGACGCGGCATAAAGCAGCGCGGTCGCGAGACCGGCCGCGAGAGTTTCCATCCGTCCCTCGTCCCCCGAAACCCAGCGCGCCCTGACTCGCCCGTTATAATTGCGCACCGGCGCTTCATTGCGGGCAAAGAGCGCGTCAGCCTTGCCCGTGGGAGCGAATGACCTGAAGGGCACCTCCGGCGTGGTCGATTGTATCCGGAGCTGGCCTTCGCCGAGCGAGAGCCCTTCCCGCGCCAGCAGGCTTTCGAACTTCTTTTGGATCACCCCGAGCGCCACCCCATCCGCGGTCACGTTGATGGAAAGTCTCGCCCTCAGCGAAATGAGGAGCGCGACCACCACGGGAAAATTACGGACAAGCGCATCCCAATCCTTTTCGCCCGGATTTTCAAGAACGCCGGCCTCGTTCACCCAACTCATATTCACATGGAATTCCGGACCGGCCCTGCCGGGATCGGCAACAATTCCAAGATTTCTGGCAGAATCCAGGACCTTTGTGACCGCATCCCGGAGATTCCGGTTTTCAACACGGCCTTCACGGTCCTCCGCCTCCTCCAGAATATTCAATGCGATCCAAAGATGAGCCTTCCGGGGAGCTTCCGTTGCAACGGTCAAATGCTTTTGTGAATAAGAACCGATTCGCCTTGCAGCCTCGCGAACCGCCGCGGCACCCGGAGTTCCTCTCTTTTCAGGCATTTCCATCCACGACTTCACGATTTCACGCATTTCGCCTCGATTAAACGCTTTCCTGATCCCCTCGCCAAGATCACGGGTAGGTCTTAATCCGGAAAAAGGACCACCTCGGGGTTCGCCAGGAAGCCGGTGAACTGCCCCCTCCTCCGGAATTGTTTCCTGTCTGCTTTCCGAACGTTTTGAAAATGAGGCAATGGCGCCTTCCAGTTCATCCTTCCCGTAAGGTTTTAGAAGAAGGTTCGCGCGAAGCCCCTTCTCCCTCAAATTCTCAAGGTCGACGGCCTTCGGCCCGTACCCAGTCACAAAGAGCACATGCTCCCCGCGGCCGTCCTCGAGAATCTTTTGGGCAAGCTCCTTCCCGTCCATTCGAGGCATCGCGACATCCGTAATCACAAGATCAAACTTGCCCGATCTCAACTTGTCCAGGGCCTCCACCCCATCGGCGGCTTGCTCGACTATATAGCCTTGTCCCTCTTCATTCTTCAGGGTTTTAAGCATTTTTACCAGTAATGCCAGTATAAAATCGTCATCATCGGCGACAAGGATGCTTTTCACCGGATGAAATGCCTGCGATTTTGGCAAGGTCTCCGCGTCCACGGGCATTGCGGCCTGTCCCGGCTTCTGAACTTCGGCTGGAATGACGCCGCTCTTGTCTCCACTCACTATTTCCAGATGCCCGTGAATGCTTTCCGCGGCATCTACGATCCTGCCCCGCAATTTCTCCAGTTCAGACAAAGACTTTTTCACGGAAAGCTCTTTTTTCAAAGACTCCAGAGTCGCGACATCTTCAAGAAACAGCTTCTGCATTTCCCGAAACCAGCGTTCATTCACAAACTGTTCCAGAGCGTCCAGATGCCCGGCAGCCGGCAGATCTCCGAACACCGGCGTCTCATAGACCTTCTCCGGGGACCGGAGCGAGTTAATACGGTGGGCGAAAATACCATCCGCTCCTTCGGGCACAAAAACACGCCCCCCCCGATCCCTGAACGTCTCCGGGTCAAAAATTCTCAACAATGCCAGTGTCTCCCGGACCGTATTCAACAAGAACTCTGAATTCAGGCTTGCAGTGGACGCGCCATAAAGGACTACCAGCTTGCTATTTAAAACATGTTTCAATAAATTAACCATCCTGCCGCGATCCGACAACGTTCCGGCCTGGGCGGAAGACGCGGAAGCCGGACGAACGATAGGCCTTGCGGGAAGATCCGCCGCGGGCAACGTCGTCACAAAAGTCCTGCTCTCGGACCTCGCATTCTGGCGGACTTCCTGGCGTTTCAGGATCGGAATCCTGTGATCCTCCGACATATCATTCAGGTCCCTGGCATCTCTCCACTCGTTCTCCAGGAAGTTCCAGAAACCGGCGATCTCCGCCTCGGTCGCTTCCGGCGATGGCACGATCTCGATGGAAACCTCCGTCCCCTCGCCCGCCCCGAGCCCGACAATCTCCATGATGTTTCCCGGATTCGCGACCCCTTCGGGTGTTTTAATCACGCCCTCCTTGATCTGGTTGTTCTGGATCAGGTCACGAATCTTTTTGGACAGAA
>MWBI01000023.1 GCA_002068945.1 Candidatus Omnitrophica bacterium ADurb.Bin314 | reverse complement strand
AGAAGATCATCCATACGGCAGGTCCTGTGTGGCATGGCGGTAGACGGCGGGAACCCGAGCTATTGCGGGATTCATACAGGAACAGTTTCAGGCTGGCCAGCGAGAACGGTTTGCGGACCATCGCGTTCCCGGCGATCAGCACGGGTGTTTACGGCTATCCGAAGCGTGAGGCGGCTCTGATCGCCATTGCCGCGGGGCGAGAATTCGAAAAGGATTTTGACGAGATCCGGTTCGTCTGTTTTTCGGATGAGGATGTCGCGATCTATCAGGAAACAATGAGTGAAAAGGCGCGGGGGGCGGCGTGACGGAAGAAAACATGAATCAATGCATGAAGCAGACGGAACGGGCGATCCTTCTGTCCGTCAGCGTTGCGCTACTGCTTATGATCGTGAAATTTTCTGCCGGGGTAGTGACCCACTCCATGGCGATCATTGCCTCCGCTCTCGATTCTACCCTCGATATGATGATGTCGGTCCTGAACTTTTTCGCGTTCAAGGCCGCTTCAAAACCGCCGGATGCCGAGCACGCCTACGGTCACGGAAAGGTCGAAAGCCTGGCGGCCCTTTTCCAGAGCATGTTCATCGGCGCCAGCGGCGCTTTCGTCATCGTCGAGGCCGTGAAACGGCTTATCAGCGGCAGCTATGTTTCCGCGATCCCGCTCGGCATCGGAGTGATGGCTTTTTCCTGTATGGTGACATGGCTTCTGTCCCGGAAGCTCCGGGTGCTGTCGCGCAGCAACCGGTCTCTCATCCTCGGGACGGAGCAGGTTCACTACGCGATGGATTTTGTTTCCTACCTCGGCGTAATGGCGGCCCTTGTGCTTGCCGGATGGACGGGGCAGGCGCATTGGGATCTATTGGTTTCGATCCTCGTCGCAGGATATATCTTCAAGGAGGCGGCAGCTATCTTTGGCCGCGCGGTCTCGGAACTCCTCGACCGCGGACTTTCGAGTACCGATCTCAGACAGGTGAAGTTGCGGATTCTCGGTCATCATCCGGCGATCGTGGGGGTTCATAATCTGCGGAGCCGCAGGGTTGGCAATCAGGTCTTTCTGGACTTTCATATCGAGATTCGGGGTGAGGATGATTTCAAGAAAGCTCACAACATGACCGAGTCGCTGATTGAAAAGATCAAGGAGTTGCATCCGAACGCCGATGTGACGGTCCATTTTGACCCGGAAGGGGAATGAGGAGAGTGTCATGCGGATATTAATCGTGGAAGATGAAAAGAAAATGGCGGGTTTCCTGGATCGGGGGCTCAGGGCGGAAGGCTATGCCGTGGACATCGCTTATGACGGTGAAAAAGGATGGGAATATGCGGTGACCAATGAATATGATGTCCTGATCCTTGACTGGATGCTTCCCAGGATGAGCGGTGTGGATCTCTGCAAGAAAATCCGTAACGAGGGGAGACAAGTGCCCATACTGATCCTGACGGCGCGGGATACGGTGGAGGACAAAATCCAGGGGCTCGATGTCGGCGCCGATGATTATCTGACGAAGCCGTTCAGCTTTGACGAACTGCTCGCACGGCTCCGGGCGCTTCTCAGGCGTCCCCACCGCTTGAAGGACAAGACCGTCCTGGAATGCGGGACGATGACCATGGACCTCATCAAGAGGCGTGTTGTGGTTGAGGGTGAAGAGATCGCTCTGTCCCAGAAGGAATTTTCTCTCCTGGAATACCTTCTTCGTCATGAAGGCGAGGTCGTTTCCAGGACCGCGATTGCCGAACACGTTTGGGATCTCCACTTTGACCCGATGAGCAACACGATCGACGTGTACATTAATTTTCTCCGGAAGAAGTTCGGCGAAAAGAATATCGATTTCAGGATCGAAACGGTTCGCGGAACCGGATACCGCCTGGTTTCGGAAAAATGATCCGGATTCACTCCTTCAAGATCCGTCTCACGATCTGGTATGCGGCGATCCTTCTGGTTTTTCTCACGGGATTCGCGTTCCTCATGCATACCGAGCTTTCCCGGACGCTCTACCGGGATGTGGAGAATAACATGTATGCGGAGTCCCGGAACCTTGAAGACGGGATCGTCGCTTCCTTGCGGGATAATGGTACTCCGCGACTGTCTCCGCCACCCCGGATCGAGAAGGGGACGATCGCTTTTTCCGAGGAGTATCAGGCTTCGCTCGCCAAGGCCGTTCGTTTGTGGGACAAGCAGCAAAAAAGCCTCAAGCGCAGTCTTTATCTGGCCCGGATCGTCGGACTTGACCACTCGGTCATGCTTTCGAATCTTGGACGCTGGGAACGGGATATCATTTTCCCCGATTTTGAGCGTGACTCGATCTTCATGGAAACAGGCAATTCGTTCCAGACCATCCATTTTGAACAGCGTCCCATCCGTCTCTATTATCGCCTGGTGCGGATTGAAGGGAGGCCGTTCTTCGTCATTCAGATCGCGAAGCCGCTGGATGAGATCGATGCGACCCTGAGCCGGCTTTCTCTTATCATTGCCCTCACGATCCCGTTGGGAGTGGCCCTTGCCGGCTGGGCGGGATGGTTCCTCGCCAAGCGGTTTCTCCGCCCCGTCGACAGGATGATCCAGCAGGCGAGGACGATCACGGCGGCGTACCTCAAGAGCCGGTTACCGCGCACTTTTACGCAGGATGAACTGGACCGGCTTGCGGAAACCCTGAACGAGATGATCGACCGTCTTGAGGCCTCGACAAAAGCGGTCCAGGAGTTCAGCACGAATGTTTCTCATGAGTTTAAAACCCCCCTTGCGATTATTCGCGGTGAGATCGACCTCGCCTTGAGGCGGGATCGTTCTCAGGAGGATTTGCATCAGGCTCTGGGGGTG
>MWBI01000022.1 GCA_002068945.1 Candidatus Omnitrophica bacterium ADurb.Bin314 | reverse complement strand
CCGTTCCCTCCACGCCGATCCGAAAGACTGAAGCGAGCTGCGATTTCCCTTCCAAAGTTCCCTACGCCGAATCTTACAAGTCAGGGGTTGGAAATGACTTGAGCGTTTCTGCTGCTATTGGGCCTTCCAGGGCAGAGGCCCGAAAACTGTTGCCGGGATGGGAAGCGTCGAACCCCGTTTCTACCGCGCCCATGGTCAACCCTTTCTGGACGGGGTTCCCGAAGAAGTCGGATCTCCGCAGCGCGATGATCGCGGACCATCCCTCTCATGGTGTCACGCGCCACGCGCTCCCTGTGGGGGGGAAAGACCTGGCTCCTCACAAGCTGATCGAGCCGCTTGCTCTTAACGGCGATGAAGACCGGGATGGCGACAGCGATGACCCGCAGGACCAGCGGATTCGGCGGTATAAATACCAAACCTGTGCCAGCCTGGTCTTCAGGTGTGTCGATGCGGACTGCAGGACCTACAAGCTGTTCATCCACAAGGCGGGTGCGACCACGGTCTCTTCGCTCGGATTTTCAAGTGGGCTGTTGGACGGGAGCGAAGCGAACGGCGTTTATCTGAAAGAAAATTTTTACGACTATCGATTGCGCCGTTCCGCCAGGTTGATCGAGATCAACGTAAAAACTTTTCTGAACAGGATGCGGCAGCGTTACGGGCTGGATTTTTCAACCGACAAACCTGTGATCTACGTTCAGACAGTCCCGGCTTATCCTGTGATCGCTGAAAGCGCGGGACCTCTTCTTGTCAAGGTCAGTGGCGGAGCGGAACTTCCGCTATCCGGGCTTTCTGTGGTAACGAATGGGCGCCTTTGGGTTCAGGGGGATTACAACATTTACCCTTATGACGCCGACGGTGTTCTCTTAACGGATGCTTGCTCGGCGGAGGAACTCAAATCAGGCGCCTGCGCCACTAACGAACGCAACGTGCCGCCGGCCGATCTTTACAGTGACAGTTTTGGTGTCTTGTCCAACAGCTGGAATTCCGATAATGAAACAGCTGCCCAAACGCTGGAGTCGCGTGTCGCGTCCGACACGATCCTGAACGCGGCGGTCGTGACCGGGCATCTCCCGAGCCAGCTGGTGAAACCGCTGAAACCCGCGATCTGGAGTATGCCCTCCTGTGACCTTAAGACGGAACCCGTTGAATCACAGCCTGACCGTACTCCATGCCTTTATTTTGGGGACGATCAGTTTAATTTCTATGAATCACCGGGGGTTCCTGCTTCCGTTTATGACGAGAATGGTATCGGCTACCTTAATCCGGATTCAGAGCTCGTTCAAAGGCTTAAGAGTAATAATACCATCATGGAGGCTGCGGGAAGCACGTTTCAATACTATCTCGACAAGACCACGGTTCCTTATAATCTTGTCAGAGAATATTATCGGAGAAGTTCGGCGTCTGTGCCTTATCCTGCAACGCCCAGTCGCACTGATCCGCCGATCCCCGGTACTCAAAATGTCAACACCTACCGGCTGCCCCAGGATTATTTTAAAGCCACGGATCCTCTAAAGATTCCGATTACGGAAGCTGTGCGGGACAACAGCACTGCGGCGGGAGTGGATGATGGATACATTATCTACAAACGCGACGGCGGTGAACTCCCGTTCCCGAGTATGGGATATCCCGGGGTCACGTTCCGGAGAATCCGGAAGGGGTATGGAGAGGTTGATGCTCCGCTTCAGTATGCTTGCGTAAAAAACTGGATCGAGTCGTACAAACAAACGGCGCAAACCCCGTCTTCCGTGTACGTCTGTGATCCGCCTACGGAAGAAAAAACTGTCCCCGCCTGCAGATGGATTTCGGTTTCTGAGTGGAAGACGGAAGCGATCTCGCGGACCTCCCATTGCATTTGCGGTGCAAAATATGACAATGTTAATCCGGATAAAAACAACAACCGGGATTTATTAACGAAGTTTCCCGACTGGACAGTGGATGATCCTGCCACGACGGATAACGAGGAGTCCCCTTCCTGGCTTGGAAGTGGACTTTGCCCCGATCGTGATCAGAACTATTTTCCGTATTTCCCGAAGCTCCGTTACACATGGAAAGCTCAGGGGCCTCTTTGGGAAGCCAAGTACAGCGGCGGGCTGGAAAATCTGATCAATTTCCAGGAGTTATGGTATGACACGAAGGGAACACCCAATTCTCCCGCGGATGACACTAGGGCGACGCTCCATTTTCGGGGAAGCCTTGTCTCAGGATGGGATTCTGAAGAGATGAAGCGCTCCGACGGAACGCCGGCTTTTTTTGGGACCACATATTATTACTGGAGCAGAGCCGCGGCGCCGGAGGCTCCGTACTACACCGCACCGGTCCGGGACTACTCTTTCAATGATAAACTAAGGACTAACCCGCCGCCTTTGCCGTATAAGTCGGGCATGTTGCTTTTTTCGATTGTCCGAAGGGATTTCCGGGAGGAACCGGTGAAAGGAACAGGATATGACGCGTAAGAACGGTTTGACACTTCTGGAGCTGATCGTGGTGGTCATCATCATTGCCATCGGGGCTTCGCTCGCGCTCCCGAATTTCCGGAAAGGCGCCGATCAGAAGCGGGCGGATAGCGCGATCGCCGGGTTGCGCGCCATGTCCTACTGCCTGCGTATCTACGTCCAGGAGCACGGAGGTGTCCTTCCCGCCGGAACGAAGTGGGGCCATCTCGACTCGGAAGGGGTGATCGGGGAGGCAATCATCGGGAACGGTTGTTACGACCGCGACCAGTTCGAAAAGACCTATACCTTCCCCGCGAGGAACGCGGATATTTCATATAACAAGGACGTGCCCGCAACGGTGATC
>MWBI01000021.1 GCA_002068945.1 Candidatus Omnitrophica bacterium ADurb.Bin314 | reverse complement strand
ATGATCGTGACGGCCCGCGAGACCGCGGAGATCCGGAGAAAAGCGATTTATCACGGCACCACCCAGATGGACGCCTCGACCCGGCTTGGGATCGGAAGCTACAGTGAGGATGGCGGACGACAAGAGGTCGAGCGGCAGCAATTTATCCTGGGGGACACGCGGAGTCTCGATGAGCTCGTTCGCGATTTCGCGAAAGACGGGTTTATCACGTCGTTTTGTACGGCCGGCTACCGTTGCGGGCGCACGGGCAAGTGCATCATGGAACTGCTCCGGAGCGGGAAGGAAGGAAAATTCTGCAAACTGAACGCCGTCCTCACGTTCCAGGAATGGCTTGACGATTTCGCCACTCCCGAAACGCGCGAGCTGGGGATGAAAGTGATGGAAAGAGAGATCGGGGAGATCCGGGATCGGAATCCCCGGGGGTTTCAGGTTTTTTACGGATTTCTCGAGCGCGTGAGGAAAGGGGAGCGGGATCTGTTTCTTTAAAAAACCGGGAACCGGGACTTTTATTTTTAAACAGCTTCCGGGTTCCTGGCCCGGGGAACGAGTCTCCTTCGAGGGCTGAAGATGAATCCGGACGAAATGCTGGAGTGGCTGGGCGAAAAAGATCCGAAGAAATTACAGGGTCTTTTTAAAGCCGCCCGCGCTTGCGCGGTCGCGCATGTCGGACCGAAGGTCTATTTCCGGGGCCTGATCGAATTCAGCAATGTCTGCGCGAAGAATTGCTGCTATTGCGGAATCCGGAGCGGGAACGCAAGGGTCCTTCGGTATTCGATGCCGGCCGGAGAAATCCTCGATTGCGCCCGCGAAGCGTTTGAGATGGGATACGGCTCCGTTGTCCTCCAGGCGGGAGAACGGCAGGGGGAAGACTATTGTCGGCTCATTGAGGATATCATTCCCGGCATCAAGGCATTGAGCGGCGGCAAGCTTGGTATCACGCTTTCCCTTGGCGAGCAGTCGTTCGCAACGTACGAGCGATGGTTCCGCGCGGGAGCCCACCGGTATCTTCTCCGGATCGAGACGAGCAACCCCGGCCTCTACCGCAGTCTTCATCCGGAGGACCACTTTTTTGAGGCCCGGCGCAATTGTTTGCGGTCCCTGAAAAAGGCCGGCTATCAGACCGGTACCGGCGTCATGATCGGTCTTCCCGGCCAGACGAATGAGGATCTTGTGAACGACATCCTGTTCTTTGAACGGGAGGACATCGATATGATCGGGATGGGTCCCTACATCCCCCATGAAGAAACACCTCTTGCGGCATCGGGTCAAAAAGGGAACGACCTGACTGACAATTTACGGCTGGGGCTTGTAATGATCGCCTTGACGCGGCTTCGCCTGAAGGATGTCAATATTACTGCGGCCACGGCGCTTCAAGCGCTTGATCCGGCAGGCTACGAACAGGGGATTTGCGCGGGCGCCAACATCATTATGCCGAACATCACGCCCGTTAAATATCGCGAGCAGTACCAGCTTTACCGGGGCAAACCGTGTCTTGATGAAGATGCGCTAAAATGTTCCGGCTGTCTTGATCGCCGCATCCGATCGACCGGCGCCGAAATCGGCTATCGCGAATGGGGTGATTCCCGCCACTTTGCTTCTCGCAGTAAGGTCCCTGCCCGCCCGGTTTAATCAGCCATTTGTTTCGGGCATTTCATTACACCAGATATCACACCTTGGCTCTTTAGGAATTTTAATCATAATCAACACCAATGCCTATTTGAACATTATCAGAATGATATTAATCGCTATAAATTATTATAAAAATAATTATAAAATACAGGTCATTAATTAATTTAACTAAATAGTTATTAAAAGGCTATTGTATTTATATTATCTATGTGGCACATTTGTGGTGAGGGGAAGTGGTTATGAAACAGGGAACCTGCGAAACTCTATACGGATTTGAAGATCAAATGTTCCGGGACTCGGGCTTCGTCCCTCGGGGCCTGTTTTTAACAACGGGTCTCCGGCCCTTGGCCCCGATCCCCGGGTTTCACATCCCCAACTCCCGGAAGTTGATTTCATCTCTCACCGCCTTTATCTTTGCCTTCTCCATGACCATTGCCCCCGTCTCTGCGGAAATCGTCACCGTAGATGGCGGCACGATCGACATCTCCGCGGACGGCACTGTGACGAACTGGAACGTCAGTGGGAATCCGGTGTGGAACGTGCCGGAATTCAACGTCGCGGCGGGGAGCACGTATAACATCACAGGCATCTCAGACAACTCAAGCCTTGCACTTCTCGTGGGAGGGGGAAGTGCGACTAACATATTCGGCACGATGAACCTGAGTAACCTGGATTTCATCCTGCAGAATATCTATGGCATCAATATCGGCGCTACCGGCCTCGTCAACGTCCGGGATGCGTCCTTCATCGCGACAACCCTGCCCCTCAACCTCAACGCCTCGAATTTCCTCACCCATCAGTACCTCTTCGAAGGCGAACAGGGCTTGATCACGAATGACGGACGCATCCAGGGCCACGACGCGGCGCGCGTGGCGCTGGTAGCGAATGCGATTGATAACAAAGGCGCGATTGATGTGCCGATGGGGCATGTGGCGCTCGCCGCGGGAGACGTGGTGACGATCGGTATTTCGGGAGACGGCATGGTGTCGATCGGTGTGGATGAAGCGACGGCGAATGAGCTCGGATTGAAAGATCAGATCAGAAACTCCGGCTCCATTACAGCGGACGGAGGCAAAATATCGCTTACCGCCAAAGCCATCGACG
>MWBI01000020.1 GCA_002068945.1 Candidatus Omnitrophica bacterium ADurb.Bin314 | reverse complement strand
CGTTCACCTTGTCGGCGATCTCGAGGATGCGGCAGGCAGCGTAGATCGCGTCATCAAAACCAAGCCAGCGATCCTTGAAGAACATATGGCCGCTCATCTCGCCGGCCATCTCCGCGTGAACCTCTTTCATCTTGGCCTTTATCAGGGAGTGCCCCGTTTTCCACATCAGCGGCTTCCCGCCGGCCTTCGCGATGCCGTCATAGACCTGCTTGGAGCTTTTCACGTCCCCGATGATAATCGCCCCCGGCTTGCGACTGAGCAGCTCACGCGCGTAGATCAGCAGGAGTTTATCGCCATAGATGATCTCCCCTTTTTCATTCACGATCCCGATCCGGTCCGCATCGCCGTCAAAGGCGATACCGATATCGGCCTTCAGCTCAACGACTTTCTTCTGGAGATCGCGCATGTTTTCGGGAACCGAAGGATCGGCCTGGTGGTCCGGCATCTTCGGATCGAGGTTTCCGTAAAGGACGGTCAGGTCATGGCCAAAGCGGCGGATCAGGTCCGGGGCGACGGTAGCCCCCATCCCATGGCCCGTATCGATGACAACCTTGAGCTTCTTTGTGAATTTGAAAATGTCCGCGATATAGTCCTCATAGGCTTTCAAAAGCGCCGCGTTGTCGGGTGTCTCGACCTTGCCGGTCCCCGTCACGAAATCATTCTTTTCGATCAGGCCGCGCAACTTCTGGATATCCGCGCCGTAAAAGGAGCGTGTGGCATGCTGGAACTTGAAACCGTTCTCATCCGGAGGGTTGTGGGATCCGGTCAGGGAAATCCCGGCATCCATATCCCGGGTAGCGACATAAAAATAAACGACAGGGGTCGGGACAAGTCCGATCTGGACGACGGTAAGGCCGGTACTCGCGAGGCCTTGCGAAAGCCCCCGATAAAGGAATTCGGCGCTCCAGCGATGATCATGACCGATCGCGACTTTGGTCTTGCCTTCCCGGACCAGTGTGGTGCCGAAGGCCTTGCCGATGGCGAGAGCCACCTCTTCGGTCAGTTCCTTGCCGGCTTTGCCGCGGATATCGTATTCACGAAAAATATGGGGAGGGATCATGATTAACCTGTTGTCCGTTGAGAGTTACGCGAAGCTGGTGCGAGCCCCGGCTTCTATTCCATTTTGTCCAGAATGCCGGAATAGCTGTTCCAGGAACGTTGCAAGTTCTTTTCTCAAAGATCGCATTCACCGCGGGTGGTCTGCTTCACACCGTCACGGTGACGCGGTTGTTTAACAAAAACAATGCGAGCGAGAGGATTTGAACCTCCATGCCTTGCGGCGCCAGCCCCTCAAGCTGGTGTGTCTGCCAGTTTCACCACGCTCGCACGCTAATCAAGGATCAGACCGGATTCGCGCCTGCGCGCAAATTAAACATCAGGTTTTTGTTTTTTCGCAGCCTTGGGCTTTGAGGACTTCAGCTTGTTGCGCTCGGTCTCAAGGACCTTTTCGATATCGTCATACTGGTCCTCAAGCTTCCTGATCTCACCGACGATCGCCTTGAGATCGGGGTCTTCGAGATTCACCGTTTCGCCCTTGCGAATCGCCCTGTCGTAGACCTTGCTTCCGAGCCGGGAGCAGGTCTTGGCGATCTGATGCTCCATCGTCGCCTTCTGGATCAGGAGTTTCGTCACACTGGCCGCCTCACCCGTTTTCTTCGCGACGATCTTCGCGTACTTTTTGACCATTTGGAAGGTCTCGTTGATGATTTTTTCGGACTTCGCGTAAAACTCTTTTTTATCCATAGAGACCCTCACTGTGTCTTCCGGTTCCAAAGGAATTCTTTCAGGCGGAATTCAGACCCAAAAGGCAGTATGTTTTATCATATTTCATGAAGATATCAAGAGCAGAATTCCGAACCGGCACGGGATATGTCTTAGGGGGAAGGCTGAAATAACAGCAAACAACGTCCTTGCACATGCCACGACTACCCGCTATACAGACTTCTTCGGTTTTACTTCCACCTCAAACACCGTACCGCGAACACCGGTCAGCGCGGTAGGCGTACGCACTTCGAATTTCGATACACCTCTAAGGGGCTCAACCTTGGCGATCAGTTTACCGATCGCAAGGTCCAGCAATGTCGTATTACTATTACTGACGGGATCCTGTTCCATCTTCCGGATGCGGAACAAACTCCCGCCCTTCAGCTCGATCTTCCCGACCTTGCCACCGTCGAGTGCCAGCACCACGGAATCACGGCCGGCCGTCTTGACCTCATCTCCCGGCAACTGAACTCGGTCAATGAATACAGCGCCCTGCTGTGCAAGCATCTCGGCACAGCCACGCACACCACCGAACAGGCGGCCTTTGACATCATCAACCGGCTGGCGCAAATCAGCCATGAAACCGAGCAACTGGTCAGCAAGGTCAGTGACTCGGCACAGCATTCACAAGACCTGTCACTCGACTCCAATGCGCAGATCAACAGCAATCTGCAGGCCATCGATGCCCTGATCGAATATCAGGGGCAACGCGAACACAGTCGTGGCGCCATACAGCAGAGCATGGACCGCATCATGCATGAGCTGGATCTGCTCACGCCATTGACCGAGCTCATCAAGAAGATCACCCGGCAAACCGACCTGCTCTCGCTCAATGCCACCATCGAGGCCGCGCGCGCCGGCGAGGCCGGCAAGGGCTTCAGCGTGGTAGCCGATGAAGTACACAAGCTGTCCACCCA
>MWBI01000019.1 GCA_002068945.1 Candidatus Omnitrophica bacterium ADurb.Bin314 | reverse complement strand
CCGCCAGTCCGAGTCCGAGTTTCGAGATGGTGTAAAAGTGAAGGATCAGGGCGAGGAAGCCGCTTGCGCCCCGCGCGACGAGCTTCAGCCGCTCACGCCCCCAGACGGAGGCGCCGCTTTTGATGAGAAAAAAAAGCGTGATGAGCATCCCGAAAAAACTGCGAAAAAAAACGATCTCGATCGACGGAAGCCGCTCCGTCACCAGCTTGACGCAGAGGGCCATCAACGCGAACGCGACGGCGCTCAGGCTCATGGAGCGAATGCCGGATGAATAAGCTTTTGACCGGTTCATGTTTCTTCGGGAAGTTCCGGGGCGTGAGGTGATTGTTACCTAGGGTTTGATGATCTTGCCGAAATTTTCGCGGCGAACCATCCGTTGAAAGGCTTGTTTGGTCTGGGCGAGGGGATAGATTCTGTCCGCGACCGGGCGCAGTCTTTCGTCCTCCATCCTGCGGATGATCCGTTTCAGCTCCGCCAGGCCGCCCATATAAGAACCGATCACGGAAAGCTGTTTGCTGTAAAGGTACCGGAGATCGAGCGTTACGTTCCGTCCCGCCGTCGCACCGCAAGTGAGAAGACGGCCTTTTTTGTTCAGGCAGGTCACGCTCTTTGTGAAGGTGTTGCCGCCGATATGCTCGAAGATGACGTCCGCGCCGTGCCCGGCGGCTTTCTCTGCGCCGCCGACGGTCGTGATGACCCGGCATCCCATGAGTTTTGCGATCTGGATTGCGGCGCTCCCGATCCCGCTTCCCGCCGCGTATACCCTGACCAGCACCTCGTGCGCGCCCGGCTGGGGGACCGGCACGTAGGCCTGATCCAGCGCTTCCGTTCCGTCGTGTTTTCTGAAGATCACCGCTCTCATTCTATTCACAAACAAGTTCTCCCCGAGATGAATTCACTATAACAAAAAAAACCGGGAAAAAAAACGGGAAAGGCCGCTTCGTATGAAAAATTCCGTTCCCGGAGCCGCACATGATTCGGCTATAATGAACTCATGAAAGAATCGCTCCCCGCGAGGAAAAAGCGCGTTCTGAAAGTGATCCGAAGACTCCGGAAGGCTTACCCCGAAATCCGCTGCCCGATCCACTTTTCAAATCCGTGGGAACTTCTGGTCGCGACCATCCTTTCGGCGCAGTGTACCGATCAAAGGGTCAACATGGTCACGCCGGCTCTTTTCCGAAGCTATGCCCGGGTCCACGATTACGCCGTCGCACGACCGGGAGACCTGGAACGTCTCATCCGGAGTACGGGGTTTTTCCGGAACAAGGCCAGGAATATCATTGGTGCCGCACGGGCCGTCTGTGAAAGGTTTGCCGGACGGGTACCGTCAACCCTTGAGGAGCTGGTGACGCTGCCGGGGGTCGGAAGGAAGACCGCGAATGTGGTGCTCGGGAACGCTTTCGGTGTCCCGTCGATCTCGGTGGACACGCACATGATCCGCCTCAACCGCCGACTCGGTTTTACGGTGCATGCGGATCCCGTCAAGATCGAGTTTGACCTCCGGAAGGTCGTTCCTGAAAAATGCTGGACGGAGTTCTCGGGCCTGATCATCCGCCATGGCCGCGTCCGCTGCTTTGCGAGAAAGCCCGATTGCGCGGGGTGCGAGATCTCCGGTCTTTGTCCCTCGGCGTTCCTTAAAGTTTGAGAGAGGATATCCGTAACTATAGAGAGGTCCGCACGTCCAATAGAGGAAAAGGTTTGAGATGGGTACAATGAAAAATCCGCCCTCGGGGCTTGTGCAGCATCCGGGAAGCTTTTTTCGGAGAAAGCAGCGGGAGATCAGTTTCTATTTCAGCACCGCTTTCCGGCTTCACGCAGTCCATTTCCTGTTTTGTCTTTTGATCATCGGCGTTCATACGATGCTCATGTCGTCGCCTCTCATGAACCGGTTCGAGTACGTGTTCTTGGATTTTTTCTTCCGCCAAAGACCTCCGATCTATCAGCATCCCGCGATCGTGCATATCGACATGGCCGAGGACAGCCTTCGCGTGATCGGCCGGTGGCCCTGGGCCCGGCACAACCATGCCGCCCTGATCCGCATCCTCAAGGAGTGGGGCGCAAAGGCGATCGTCTTTGACGTGATCTTCAGCGAACCGAGCACCACGTTCGACGATGAATCGCTTCTGGAGGCCTTGAAGGAATCTGACAACATCTACCTGCCGAATATGCTTGAGCCGCTCGGCAATGAAAGAGTGTGGATCCATTCCCTCCCGGAATTTGAGAAGTTCGCGAAAGGGACTGGGCATGTCAATATTTTCCCGGACCCGGACGGCGCGCTGCGGCGCGTTATCCCTTATCTCGATTACGGCGGGGAGGAACATCCGTATCTCGCGTTGAGGGTGGCCTATGATTACCTGGGCCAGCCGCTCCCCGAGGGGAAGTTGCCATTCCGGACCGATGGAGAGGGGAAGATCGTGATCAACTGGGCCGGAAAATGGAAGGACACCTTTCGCCATATCTCTTTTGTGGATCTGGTCAAAAGTTACAGCGTCCTGAAACAGGGCGGGAAATCCGCCATTACCCCCCAGGATGTCAAAGGAAAGATCTGCATTGTGGGTCTCACCGCGGTTGGTCTGACGGATATCAAAGCCAATCCGCTGGAGGAGACCTATCCGGCTGTGGGTGTTCAGACGAATCTCATGAACAGCATCCTGACGAAGCAGTTTGTTTATCCC
>MWBI01000018.1 GCA_002068945.1 Candidatus Omnitrophica bacterium ADurb.Bin314 | reverse complement strand
CCCGCCGGTGATCGCCTACCGTCCCGGGATGAATCCGCTGAAATGCGATCCCGAAGTGATGACGGTGCTTGGCATCTACAAGGACAAGGGGGCCGCGACCGGACGAAAGGCGACGGGGCGGAGGGTTGTGATTGACGGCAAGAGTACCTTTCTCGAACCGGAGAAAATCGTATTGGTCCAGTGGAAGGGCCGCACGTTCCTTCTCTACAGTTCCCGGACACATAAGGTCGGCGTCGATGCCCGGGTTTGGCGTCACTCGGAAACCCTCGTGATGGGTTGGATGCTCAAACATATGAACGACCCGGCGTATCCTCAGAACGTGGATGACCTGCCGCCTCAGCTCGGGGTCAGACTCGATACTGTTATCGACGAGCATGCCGACGATGTGCGGGGGAAAGACGAATTTCTGGCGGCGGCCAACAAGCTCGACGTTCTGGCGTTCCCGTACTGGAATGATCTCGAAAAGATCTTCCTTGGTGAGGCGGATCAGGTTCCCTCGCCGGCGAGGAATAGCCCCCAGCTTGGGCGGGCGCGTAAATATCTCGCGTCTGCCGCCCAACCCGACAATGGGCAGCCTGTGGGAGATCCGTGGCTCGGAGGCGATAACAAAACGAAGTTCCAGATCAAATTCTATTCTCGCGTGCTCTTTGGGAATATGCTCGAGGTGACTCTCAAGGCGAACGGGGTTACGGTTTTCCGGGACGTGTTCGCGCCCGCCCACTACAAGGGGCCCATCATCCTTGGGCGGTCGGTCACGAATCCTTACGGCATTCTCGATTCGCTCGCGAAGGTCTCTGGTTTTGCCGATGAAACCCGGCGCCCGGAGCTCCTGAAACACCTCTCGGACATTCTCGCGGCAGCCAGGATTTCCCGGGAACATATCCGGATTACGTGGAGTGGCTCCAGGTGGCAGTTCGAAAATATCTCGAGATACGATAAAAAACTCACGTTCGCGCGCGCCGAAACGCGGGGTGTGTACGGCCAGCCGCTCGATGAATATATCCGCACGGCGCCCTCTGCCGATTATTCGGAAACGGTGCTTTCAGATCCGTCAGAAGTGGTGCGCCTGGCCAACGAGGCCAGAGACGATATCATAAAGATCGGATATTCGGAGCCCGCCGACCCGATCGCGGCGAGTTTTTTTGCGAATTATCTTGATCCGAAGCGCGCCGCGGTGTTTCAGGGACGGGATGTGACACTCACGGTTTTCCGGATGATGCCCGGTACGGGACTGGGCAGAATTCTGGAGAGACAGCTGGCATTCAGTGAGCAGGGGCTGTATCCATTCGTGGTTGAAAATGCGAAGGGTGAGTTGGTGGGGCACGGGTATTTAACGGTCTTTAATTACCAACCGGACCAGATGCGTTTTCGTTTCAGCATCCACGGCAGTGCCGGAATCCCGGGGCCAAAGGAGTTCGCGGGACGCGGGTATGGAACGGCCGTCATCGCCTTGCTCGGTTTGATAGCGGACCGAAATACTTTCCTTGGCCGGCAGATGAACTCGCTCGGGTATCTTTCTGCTCCTGAGGATTTCGGCCGCCACGGCAATCTTGAATCCATGCGCGATTTTCTTGTGAGGCGCGGTTTTACCGATGAGACCGAGGAGCCTTTGGATCCCCGCCTGATCTTCCGTATCCGGCCGGATCAGCCTCCGTGGTTTCGTTCCGAAAGCCGCACGATCGCGCAACAGATCATATCGTCGGGATCGGACGCGGGATCTGGAATTCTGCGCGAAAGGGCGGAGCAGAGGATGTCGGAAATAAAGGGGACTATGGACGTTCGCTTCCGGGAACTCGAAGCGGAGCTCGCGAAATATGAAACGGCGGGGGCGTTAAAGTCATATATCCAGTCGGATCCGTTCAGGGAATTCATGGAACAAAAGTTCGGAGAATTTCCCGGGATCGGAATCCTGATCTCGGATATCATCGCGTACGCGAGCGGTATTGAAGCGGTTGCGCCCTATCACGTTGATGCCGGCATCATTCGTGTGGTCCCGGTCGAGATCGCAAAACTCATCAAGACGCTTTCGCTGATCGGCCATGAGAGCTCATTGACGGTCGGGCTCAGGGCTCCCGCGAAAGGATTTGATTCCGAGTTTATGAAAATGTTCCTGGAGGTCCTGGCGCAACGCGGGGTTGTCAACGAAGTGGCGGTGAGCGGACAACTGAACGGCTATCAGAAACAGCTGACGGCGCTCAAGATCGCGACGCGTTCCGTCAGGCGCCTCGGCGATCCCTTTATTCCGAGGAATTCCCAGAACGCGGTCCCGATGATCATGAACACGGATGACCGGAGCGTGGTGGATCTTCTCAATGAAATCTTCAGCCCTGTGATGTCGGATGCGGAAGAGGTCGCTGATCCATACGTCAGAGAGTTCACGAATGTCCTGAAAATCGTTGCGGCGATCCACATCGCGGATCTTTCGAAGCGGATCAAGGACCCCGGGATGCTGAAGGCGGAGCTTCTGAAGCGGCTCAATATCGCGGAGCGGACGGAGCTTCAGAACCTGATCCGGATGGACGCCTCAGGCCGCGGATTCACGGTCTCGAGCGCGGTGGTCCGGATATTCCTCAGAATGCGCGCCGAAGAGTCGATCGCTCAGGCCGCGTAAAATCGGGTACGACCT
>MWBI01000017.1 GCA_002068945.1 Candidatus Omnitrophica bacterium ADurb.Bin314 | reverse complement strand
ATCACAATATCCGCCACGAAAAGGTTGTCCCCGCCTCCCGACTCGCGTTTTGTCTCGAGGACTTCAACCGCAAAATCACTGTCCCCGAACACGGGTTTGAACTCGGTAACGGTCCCCTTGCGTTTTGAATCCCGGGGCAGGATCTCGAACGTCCCGGCCCGAGCGGTCGCCATCTGCGGGCACCAGAAACCGATGATCGTCGCAAGCTTGCTCTCGCCGTAGGTTGGACGGATCGAATGAAGGACGGGATAAAAAACGGATTTTTTCACGCGGTGGACGTATTCGCCCACCTCGAGGCTCGTGCAGTCGGCCGTCACGCCTGCCCGCACGCGGCTCGCGAGACGCGGCGCGAGTTCACGGCCGGAAGTCGTCGCGCCGAAAAGCGCGATCTCGGGCCTCTCTTTTTCGATGATCTGCGCGAGAGCCGCCGTCGTCGGGAGGATCGTGTACTCCCTGAGCCTCGGATCATCAACGACGACCACTTCATCGGCGCCGTATTCGATCACTTCCTGCGCAGCCACCTTGATATTGTGCCCGACCATCACGGAACGCACCTTCGTGCCGAGATGGTCAGCGAGCTTGCGGGCCTGGCTCAGGATCTCGAGCGAAGAACGGGCGGGTGTCTGCCCGTACATCTCGACCCAGGTCATCACACCGCGAGCGCCGTTACGAAAATCGACGCGCGGGAATCCGGGATCCACCTTTGCCTCCGCGGCTTCTTTGGGACCGACGGCCGGAGCGGCATCCGCGTGCCCACCCGCGATCCGGTCCCTGGCTTTCTCGATCTCAGCGGCAAGACCATCCGCGATCTCCGGGTTCGTGCGCCCCGAGATCATGTTGACGGGCGGCCGGTTCTTCTGGATATCCACGACCTTCGCGACAAGCGTCGGAGAACCGGTCAGGCCCACCACGCTGACATCCGCGCCGGTCTGCTCGAGCGTCCAGACCTCCACTTTTGCGCTTCGCGCGCGGATCGCTCCTTCGAGTGAAGGACGGCGGGCCGGCGTCGCGGTCGGCGCGATCGAAATAAGACACGGAACAGGAAGGCGGAGGGTCTGGTTCCCGCCTTCGATAATGCGGCGGACCTTGACGTGATCCCCCTGGAACTCGACCTTCTCGACAAAGGTGGCCTGCGGGATGCCGAGGTTCTCGGCGGTCTGCGAGGGAACATGCGCGGTATCCCCGTCCGTGGTCTGTCGTCCCGAAAAAATGACGTACGGACCTGTGAGATCGAGTTTCTTGATCAGGGAGGAGATCGCGTATCCCGTCGCGAACGTGTCCGAGCCGCCGAGTTTACGGTCGGAAAGAAGAATCGCCCGGTCATAGCCCATCGCGAGCGCCTTCTTGAGGGACTGCTCGAAGCTCGTCGGTCCCATCGCGATCACGATCAACTCCGCATCCGGAACGTGTTTCTTCAACTGGAGTCCCTGCTCGAGCCCGAACGCGCAGTCGGCGTTGATCATGGACTTCGCCTTCGTCCGGTCCATGAGGCCGTCCGCGCCCATCCGCATCTCGGTCGGCAGCGGTACCTGTTTCATTAAACTGATAATTTTCAAGCCCATAGATTCCTTATTGAATACGGCGTACGAGGCAGGGAGTACGGAGAACAAAGAGTTTTTCGCCGCGCACCGTGCTCCATACCCGTCTACAGATCGTCGTACTCCGGTCCGTCTCCGCCGTACGGCACCGCCCACTCGACGTTCCCGAACGGGTCCTTGACGTCGCAGGTCTTGCAATGCACGCAGTTCGCGGGATGAAGATGAATGTCCTTCTGGCCCGTCTTCGGGTCCGTAACGATCTCGTAGACCTCCGCCGGGCAGAAATGCTGGCACGGTCCGCCGTATTTCGGGATGCAAACCTCCCGGCAAAGCTTGGGGTCGAGGACGTGGCAATGACACGGTTGTTCCTCGTCATGCTTCGTTCCCGAATAGAAAACGTCCGTCACTTTGTCAAAAGTGAGCTTTTTATCGAACGTAAGGTCCTTCTCGTGCTTCTTGTTGAACGGACAGTTCACGTCCTTGAGAGGCGTGTAGCAGGCGGCGTCTTCGTGGATCTTCATCTTGCCCGACAGCGCGATCCCGCGCCCGCCCGTCACGATCTGCGCCGCAAAATGGAACGCCCCGGGGACCATCCCGTTCGCGAACCCCGCCCGGAAATTCCGGACCCGGTAAAGGTCCCGGTAAGCCGCGCTTTTTTTGAAAATTTCCTCATAAAGCTTGAGGGAAGCTGACGAAAAGTCATTCTTCCTCAAAGCTTCGAGAGCCGTCTTCGCCGCGAACATCCCGGAAGCGATCGCGAGGTGGACGCCTTTCAGGCTGGGCATGCTGAGGAACCCGGCCGAGTCGCCGACGATCATGACCGAATCATGATAAAGCCCGGGGAGCGAGTAGAGACCGCCTTCCGGGATCGTCTTCGCGCCGTATTTCAGGAGGCGGCCTTTTTCAAGAATCTTCGCGATAAAGGGATGTTTTTTATAGAGCTGGAACGCGGCGTGCGGGTCGAACGTCGGGTCCTTGTAATCGAGCGCCGCCGCGATCCCGACCGCAACCGTGCGATCCGTCATGCCG
>MWBI01000016.1 GCA_002068945.1 Candidatus Omnitrophica bacterium ADurb.Bin314 | reverse complement strand
CCAGGCCCAGTGGAGATTGAACCCGCCGATCCTGCCATCCACGTCAAGCACTTCGCCCGCAAAAAAGAGTCCGGGGACTTTCCGGGACTCGAGCGTCCGCGGTTCCACGTCTGCCATCGCGACCCCGCCCGCCGTGACCTCCGCCTTGTCGTAACCGCAAGAGCGGTCGATGGGCAACGAAATCGCGCGGACCGACCGGATCAGGATTTCCCGCTCTCTTCTGGAACAATGGGCCATTTGCCTTGCGGGATCGAGACCGGCCCGTTCCAGGAGCAGTACCGACAGCCTCTCGGGAAAATAACGCGCGAGGAATTTTCTGAGGGACGAGGCCGGATGCTCCGTCATGTAACGCGCAAATGCATCGCGAAGCTCCTTGTCCCCGGTCCCGGGGATAAGGTCCGCAACGACCACCGCGTCCTGTTTTTCCGGCAGATGCGCCCATGACGCGCTGAGGTCCATGATCGCGGGTCCGCTGAACCCCTGATGCGTGATGAGGAGCGGTCCTGCGGAAGCAAAACGAACCGTCCCGGCGACTTTCAGCGCAAGCCGAACCTCGAACGTTATACCGGCAAGGGAGCGCCAGTCGCGGTCTTTTGTTTCTAACGGCACAAGCGCCGGCATCGTCGGGACGATCCGGTGCCCGAGCGCTTTCGCGATCGCATAGCCGGCACCCCGACTTCCGGTCTCCGGATAGGAAAGCCCTCCCGTTGCCACGACCACCGCGCGGGCCCGGCGCATGAAATCCCGTCCCGAGACGGCAAAACTTCCGCCGCCTGTTTCGACACACAGCACCGTCATCCCGGTTTCAAGAACAACGCCAAGATCTTTAGCCCTGGCGAGAAGCGCCTCGAGGACGGTGCCTGCGCGGCGGGTCCGGGGGAACATCTTGCCATCTTTATCCGTCACAAGGTCCATGCCGATTTCGCGGAAAAATCCCGTAGCGGCACGGACGGGAAAGGCACGCAGAATATTGCGAACCGCACGCGGTTCTCCGGAACGGAAATCCTTCTCACTCACTTCACGATTTGTGATGTTGCAATGTCCACCGCCCGTGATGAGGAGTTTCTTTCCCGGACGGGATTCCCCCTCCAGCACCAAAACCTTGGCACCGGTCTCAGCCGCTGAAATCCCGGCCATAAGCCCCGCGGGACCGCCCCCGAGCACGATCACATCATGGATGGTAGTTTCCGGCATAGGATTCCTGTCATCGGATTTAAACAAAAACCCCCGCATCCTGACCCTTCACCCAAGCAAGACACGGGGGCTTATTCAATGTACTATTGACGATCCCGACAACGGGATCGTCTTTCAAACCTTTCCAAACATCACATCCGACAACCCGCATCCCGCTTCGGTCGAAACGGATTCCCGGTCGTCATTGCCTTCAGGGAAACCCGCAATATCACGCGACGGTGGGAGGATTACGGTCATCCTTCTCGAGGATTCTCGTGATCCGCGGGTCCTTGATGATCGAACGCTTCACGAACCGGTTCCAGTGAAGGACTTCCTTCAACGCTCGTTTTTTGTGCTGATGACCGCGTTTCCCGGCCCAACCGACCGCGACAAGGCTGACCAGCTTGTAACCCGTCGGGATGTCAAGAAGGCGGAGAACGTCGGGCGCGTAATCCTTTTTGTCCCCCGCGATCCAGCAGGTCGCGAGCCCGAGATCCGTCGCGGCCAGGAGGATATTCTCGGTCGCCGCGGAACCATCTTCGAGATAATACTTCACGTCCTCGCAAACAACGACAATACAGGCCGGCGCCTGCGCCAGGAACGCGCCGGTATTGATGAACACGGCAAGCGCATCGAGCGTTTTCCGTTCCGTCACCACGATAAATTCCCACGGCTCGACCGCGCGGGCGCTCGGCGCCCGTCGTCCCGCATCGACCAGCGCCTCGAGCATCTCCTTCGGCACGGCCTTGTTTTTGTATTCGCGGGTGCTGTGGCGTTTTTCAATGGCGTCGAATGTCTGCATGGTCAACCTTTCTTCACGGTTTCCGCAATCTTTTTCCCGAATTCGTAACAGGCGGCCAGTTGTGAGGCATCCGGCGCGTACACCACCGAAAGGGCCGGCTGCGCGATCTCCACCCCGGCTTCTTTCATCGTTTCCTCGAGCTTTTTGATCGCGAGGCCGGACCAGCCATAGGAACCAAACGCGGCACCGATCCGGTTGCGGGGATGCAGTCCTTTCAGGAATTCCATAAAGGACACCATGTTCGGCAGCATGCCGCTATCGTGATTGGACGACCCGAAGATGTAACCTTTAGCGTTGAAGAGACCGTAGATCACTTCCGTGCGGTCCGTCGCGGCAATGTCATAGACCTCATGTTTCACACCCGCGTCCGCAACGCCTTCCGCGATCTTGCGGGCCATCCTGGCGGTCGAACCCCACATGGTCTCATAGACGATCACGACTTTGGGTTCCGTCGCGTTACCCGCCCATTTTTTATAAGCTGAGATGATCTTGCCCGGCTCCTTGCGCCAGATGAGGCCATGGGACGTGGCGATCATCCGGATCGGAATCCCCAGCTTCTCGATCTCCGCGAGCCGCTGCGCG
>MWBI01000015.1 GCA_002068945.1 Candidatus Omnitrophica bacterium ADurb.Bin314 | reverse complement strand
GAAAGTATGCTCATTTCGCAGGAAAACCGCGAAACGGTGTGCGTCTCGAGCCAGCTGGGTTGCCCGGTCCAATGCCCTTTTTGCGCGAGCGGCAAGGGCGGGTTCATCCGTAACCTCACGGCCGGCGAGATTATCGAGCAGATCATCTGGATCGCGCGGCAAAGCGGCCGGAAGATCACGAATGTCGTGTTTATGGGCATGGGCGAACCGCTCGAGAACTTTGATGAGGTCATGAAGGCCCTTGAGATTCTGACAGCCCAATGGGGTTTCGAGATGGGGGGGCGGAAGATCACGCTGTCGACCTCGGGAGTGACGAAGCGGATCTATGATTTCGTGAAATGCACGGACGGCCGGATCCGGCTCTCAGTCTCGCTTCATTCCGCCGACGACCACGCGCGAAGCCGGCTCATTCCTTACAACCGCAAATATCCCCTCTCGGGGCTCATCGCGGAGCTGAAAAAGGTCCACCGGGTTCTGAAACGCGACATCACGTTCGAATACACGCTGATCGACGGAGTGAACGATTCGGAAGCGGATGCGAAGGCGGTTGCGAGGATCGCGAAGCCGCTCCAGGCCAAGATCAATCTCATCCCCTACAACCCGATCCGCGAGGTCGTGTGGAAAACTCCCTCCCGGGAACGCATGGACCGGTTCCGCGAAACGCTTGAAAAGTCCGGTGTCCGGTCGACGTTCCGCAAGAGCGCGGGGAAAGACGTGGACGGCGCGTGCGGACAACTCAGGCTTGACCGCGTACGGAGCTAGGTTTTTTTACTCAAACCGATCGTCATTCTTATGACCTGGTCTGTCATATCCCCCAAACGCTTTAAAGTTTCCGGTTTCAGGTAGCCCAGTTCTCCGGCGATGGCAACCTGGGTTTCGAGCTCGGCCAAGGATCCGAGCGCAATGTCTAAAAACGGTTTTAGCTCTTTTTGAAACCTTCTCCGAAAGCCCTCTGCGATACCCGAGGGTACCGAAACAGCGCTTCTCCTTAATTGGGACACTAAACCGTACAGCTCTTCCCGCGGAAAGGTTGTCGTTGCCGCGTAGATCTCTTTGGCCAGCGCCATGCCCTTTTGCCAGACGATTAATTCCTTGAAACTCTTTATCCTGGAGCGGGTCGTTGACTCGACGACCCGCTCGGCGGTTACCGGACGGGACTCTGTGATGTCTTGTGGCGGGGCATCCCGGAGAAATGTTTCAGGGCGATCCCGGTTTTCTTTTGACCATGAATTTTTTCTGTAGCCATTCTGGTTCTGATTTCTGTTTTGCATATTATTTCTCCTTTCCTTGAGTTTGGATTTCTCCGTGTGCCGTACCCCGCATTTCGTACTGATCGTATTCCCATAATTTGTTCAGCTCCGCATTCCTTGCGTAGATTTTCTCCAGCTGTTTCGACAGGAAACCGTCGGTCATGCCGTCGAGGAGTGCGGCGAGCTCGTCCAGGCGAATCAGTCGTTCGAGGTGTTCCTGTCCGGAAAGGGAGGGGGTGTAGACAAGGTCGACCTGGAGCCGACGGCGTTCGTAATAGATTCGGGTTGCCTCCGAAAGAAGGTCTTGCCGCAGCTCGACCATCATCTTTTCGCGGGAATCGATCGAGGTCTGATCGGAGCTGTAAAGGATGTCGCCAAGGTCCCATCTGACGTCCGTGTCCCAGCTCTTGCTGACATCGTCGGGCCCTGTGATGAATTTGCCGCTGTAGGTGCTGATGGAAGCGTCGTAATCGCGGCTTTTGCCGATCGAGAGCGACGGAAGCAGCCCCGCGGCTCGCGATGCGATTTGCCATCGCTTGATCTTGCCGTTCGCGACGTTCGCGAAACGGATAACGGCCTTCTGGATGTCACGCGCCGAAGGTTCCAGTCTGACAAGGGTTTGGAACATTTCGAGCGTTTCAGGCGAGGGGATATACAGCAGGGCCGGCGGGGCCGTTTCGGGGGCGATGGGGTATTCCATAAACCCGTCTCCCGTGATCGCGATCAGTCTGGAATTGCCGGTAATCGCAAGGCTCTTGGCCCCGGATCTCGCAAGCCCTTCGGAAAGCGCCTCCCACACTTCTTTTGCCGGCCGGTAGCGGTAGATGCCGTGCGGTGTGGCGGCAAAGAGAGCGTCTGTTTTTCCGGCGTATGCAAGGCTTACGACCCGCGTGCTCTGAAGCCCGCTTTGGGAGAGAGGATGCCAGTTGTGCGCGCCGTCGATGGTTTCGAAAACGCCGTGTTCCGTGCCGATAAAAAAATGTCCCGCTTTATCGGGCGCCTCGATCAGGTCAAAGATGCGACAGGCATAAGGCACGGATTCGTTGTCCCTGTTTTCCGCTTCTTCGGGAATCCCGGCTTCTTTTCGGGGAAGGTCGAAAACGGTCCTGGCGGAGGCGCCGCGCACGGAAAGAGAAAGAGAATCTTCATCCCCGATCAGCAGACGCTCGCCAGAAAACCGGAGCACCGTCACGGGATTCGACGCGGGGACAAGATGAGACCGCGACCATGTTTTTCCCGTGTTCCCGGATATCCAGAGCCCTTTCGCGGTCCCCGCAAACAGGCGG
>MWBI01000014.1 GCA_002068945.1 Candidatus Omnitrophica bacterium ADurb.Bin314 | reverse complement strand
CCATAAAGGAAACACCCAAAACAAGGCCGAGCAACCCCGTCCCAAACGGCGAAAGAGCCGCAACAAAAAATCCGACAACAACCGAGGGCACGGCACTGATGACGGCAATTGAAATGAAGTTCCGCCATCCCGCGAGTTTAACACCTTTCATTGAAGTTTCAATCTCTGCGAGACGGATCTTTGTCTGCTGAATCTTATCGATCGCATATTCCGCCCGTCGCTTTTCCGCTTCGAGCTCAGCTCTCGTTTTCCCCTGGAGCTGCGCGGGTGTGGGAAGGGTGCGTAGTTCAGGACGGGAAGCAAGCTCCCTGTCGATATTCGCCACAAGCTCATTCAAGGCAGCCAGCTCGGCATCCCTATCGCCCTCCTTCTTTTTCGCATATTTCTGAAGACCCGGGATAAGCCCGGTCAGTAAATAGCGACGTGCGAAAGTAACCATCGTCCAAACCATGGCGACAGCGAAAACGACCAGAGCGACAGCAAGTCCTCCGATGGGTCCGACCGTCAGCAATGAAATATGCCGCGCTCCCCAAGCCGCATATTCTTCTTTTTTGGCCTCTACTCCAAACTTGTCGATCACGTTACGGCGGAGCACCCCGGAATTTACATCGCCCCAATAGGTCGTGAATCGCATCCTGTCCTTCGGGGTTACGTTCATCTCATCTACGAGCTTATCAAGAAGGCCAAGCTGCTCGGCGGGCGGCGCTTCAGCATCTAGCATAGCGAAAATAAACAGCGGAGAAACAACCGATACATCCGGTTTGATAGCCTCTTTTGTAAAAAACCGGCGGACACCAGCTTGGCGCGCCTGATAATAATGATTCAAGATCGTCCGGTAGATCTCTTCCGTCTTCTTCATCCGTTCTTCGATTACCGCCGGCGAAATACCGCCGGGGATCCCGCTCTTCCGCAACGCTTCAGCCTGAAGATCCTCCAGAAGATCTCCCAGATATTCAGGTTTCACCTCCGATATCTTTTTCAGGCGGCTGTCGAGGGTTTCGATACCTGCAACCCTGTTCGCGAATCCAGAGAGGAAACCGCTGACGCCCATCCGGTTGCGCAGGAACCGGCTATAACCGAACTGTTTCCGCTCATATTCAAGAGCGTTAAAAGCACCGCCCTGTCCACCCTTTTCGCGAGCATCCAGCGCCTTCTGAAGCCTAGCCGGCAGAATCCCATAATAAGCACCCTGTCCGCCAGGTGTGATCAGATTATCGAAAACGTTCTTAACCGAAGCTTCTAGCACCGCATTCTCGACCGGCTGTTGCACGGGCATTGGTGAAATACGAAGTCTATGGAGCCGGTCAACATCAAACAGGGCACGTTTGACAAGCTCGGAATCCCAATTTGTTCCCTCGGCAAGACGGGGTTGAGTGGCATCGAGATATTTCTCGGCCTCATCGACCCAAGTTTCGATATTCCGGTCGGTCAGTTCCTTGGCCTCCGCATCCTCGGCGATCCTCAAGTATTCCTTCTCGGTTGCAGCCTCGTCTTCCATACCAAGGCTGAATTTCCGTTTTTCCAAGGACACCTGAAGCTGCCCCTTCAAGCTCAGGATGCGTTCGATGCGGCGGAGTTCGTTATCAACGTCGACCCGGGTGAAATTCTCCTTCGCACTGAGGCGGCTCAAAATGATTCGACCTATCCCTTCAACTTTTCCGTCATACTGTCCCTTGTCAGTGGCATCGCTGAACTCGACAGGGCGGTCAAGAAGAATTTTGCCATCCTCGCCTCTAATTACCTGTAGTCTAGGAGTGATGTATCGTTTCAGGACAAGGACCAGCTCAGGCGAATACCCCTGTCTAACGACGCGACTCACGAACTGCGTCTTTTCTTCCGGTTTTACCGAAGAAAGGATCGTTGGGTCAAAACCATTGAACCGGCCACCCGAAAGCACCCGGTCAAAATCAGCGAGAACATCCCGCTTGATCATACCCGAGTTGGCACCCGCATCCATTTTCAGATTCCAGCGGGCGACATTTTCAGTACGTTTGCGGTCAAACCTGTCCTGGAGCTCTCTGTAACGGGCATCGGCAGCCGCTTTACCGGATAACCCGAGCGTTTCGTTGGCTTTGATCACCTCGTAACGCTTCAGATATTCTTTAACCGTTGACCGGATAAACCCTGACTTCAGCTCTTCGCTGACCGGAGCAGTTCTGAAACGGGCAAACGACTCCGAAGCTTCTTTAGCGACAACGAAAGCATCATAGATCATTGCTGGGAAGTCGCCGTAAGCGGGGCCATTCCCATCGCGTCCCGATTTCTCACTCAGGATATCAAGCCACCACCCAAGATCCCTGACGGTCCCCTTGGCCTTTTCATCCATGTTAAGATCCAGTCCAAAAACGCTCTTATAAGACCTCATGGCGGTACGGACATGCACCGGATTGTAGCCCGCTGCTATCAATCTTTCTCCCACTGGGGATGTCACAAGATTTTTGAAATCGGGGTCATGCGGTGCTTCTGCCTTTTTCTTTGCGATGATATGGTCAAGCTCGTTATCAGGGATAAAATCCCGTCCATTCCGATAGGCATCCACATCGCTGCTTACCACATCCATCAGTGCGAACATTCCATAAGCTTTATAATTCGCCGCCTGAACCAACGCGGCGTCGTGAAGGTATCGGAAGATTGCTACAGGCATCTGCTCCGGCTTGACAGAATACTTCGCAGTAGCACCCAACTTAATGTCGGACTGCAATCTCGTGATCAGCCCAACGAGAGCAACGTTTGCCCAACCAGCTTTGCGGGTGTCGGCATTCTGAACACCCGCTCTCTCAAGCTGCTTGTCTAGTTCCAGTTTATAGTTCAAGGTTGCTCCCTCGACACCCTTCAGACTCCCCGCATAAATAACTTCCCGGCCGTTGACAGCCGCAAACATCAGGCCATAATTCCTCAGAAACTGAGATTCGTCAGATAGAGCCACAATTGTGTTATTTTTTGCGGTGATTCGATTGAGCAACGCCTCGAGTGCTCCGGAGTTCAAGTCATCCACAACCGGAGCATTATTTTCGCGGGTCACTTTGCCGTCCTCGTTATACTTATAGTTGGTCAGGCGGAAAGACGACCGAAGAATCAACTCCTGCGTCTGTATCTGAATATCACGCTCATGCCGTTTGACACTATTTCGTTCAAAGTTCTGCTGTTTAATCCGATTGGATACTTGGGAGATGGCTTCACCGCGCGTGAGTTTCACGGATGAAATCTTTTGGATATGAGCTTTTAGGGCCATTTCTTCCGCCGCACTCATCCAAGGCATCTCGGCTTTATACCGCTCCCAAATAGACGGATCATTCAAATCTCTGGCCGCGCGAACCCTTGCCGTCAAGGGAGAAGCTTCACCGGGCTCACGCCACCCAATCTCTGCTTCTCTGACTGCCGTGTAAAATTCCAACGCGGTTAGATCCCCACAACCCCGAACTTTTCGAAGTTCATCGAGATCGCGAAGCTCGGCTTCAGCCATACTATAATCAGCAGATGCATCCATGATCCGGTTCAACGCATCACGTGTAAGCGACACTTCATTGATCCGCTTTCTCGCCCAAACCTCGGCCTTTGTCGCGGTCACTCCAAATGATTCTCCCGGGACACGTTGCTTCGCCCAATATTCGATCACCATCTCCCGCAACTTGGAACCAACCATACCTTTGGCCTCATTTGTCAGCATCGCACCGTAAGAGCTGTCCTTCGCGAGCTCCGATTCCAGTGCGGAACGAACGGACCCGTCGTCTGCGAGGAAGTTGTCGAAATAAAGACGAATCAGGTCTCCGGCGTCCTTCTGGGCTGTGGCGTCACGCGTGAAAAAAGGCTTCCAATTCAGATACCTTTCCTCATCCCTGAAATCATCGGCGATCGCCATCAAAGCGCCAAGACTCGTACCGTTCTTATCCCGTCGCAGATCGTACCCGATGGATTTATTCAGCTTAAAAGCCAGCCGGAATTGGGGAATGACGACATTAAGGCGATCGTCGAGTGTCGGGTATTTTTCGAGCCAGGCATTTCGCTCATCCGCATCTTCAATGTGGGAACCAAAGAGGAGTATGTCAAGCGGGCCGACACCGTTGCCGATCCGAATACCGTTCTGGAGATTGAGAAGTGACATGGTCACCATACGCCGCGCCACCGCCCCGGCATCCGCATCCGCGTTCTTCTCGGCGAACGACGAATAACTTCCTGGCCTCTGCTCAAGCACCCCGACGGGAAGCGAACCGATCGCGTCTTTCTCCATAAAAACTTCGCTCAGTTTTCGGACGGCGGTCATGACCTGGGCAAACTGTTCGCCATCAAGTCCCAGCCGGTACTGCAGTTCCGTCAGAGCCAGAACACCGGAGCGGTCGCGAAGTTCATCCATCGCGGGCACCCGGTCGAACAGGATTCCGAACGCCGCCGTCGCTCCGGTCGCCTTGAATTTTCCGGTTTTTGCGTCTTTTTCGGGCCAATATCCGCCTTTGATCAGGCGAGGGTGGATATTATAGAACTCGATACGGGACAGGATATTGTCCATGTTCAGCCCCGCGCTGATGCCATCGATCACCCCCCATGGCATGTGGGCTTCCTCTCCGCTTTGAGCGCGCAGATAGGGCGCTTTGATAGCCTCCATCTGTCTTGCCGCTTCATTCTGCCGAGCATCGGCCAGAGCTTTTTCGGCATCGGCCGCGGCTTTCAGCGGTGCTGATACAAGCGCCAATTTCTCGGCTTCATCCGCAGCTGATTTTGCAAAAGTTTCTAAAGCCGCGACATCAGCCTCACTCCGGCTAGCCGGTTGGCTGACGTCGACGGTCTTCAGGTGAACCGGCTCCCTCTTTCTCCAATTGAAGAGCCATCGGAAAAAAGCTTTTGTTTTTGCCCAATCCAGGAAACGTTGCCACCAGGTCTTCGGAGCGGCCTGCGCCACGGCTTTCTCGGCCGCCACTTTACTCTGGCGCTCCTGCTCCAACTTTTGATTTTCAAGCTGTTCGGCCTTGGCCGCCTCAAGGGCTTTCTCAGCCTCGGTGGCCCTGATTCCGGCCTTCGCGGCCGCCTCACTGGCCTTCGCGTAGGCCTCCCGAGCCTGGCTGGGAACCATAACATGCGCCTGCGCGGCCTTGGGATCCAGCGCCATCCTGACCGCAAGCGTGAAGATCCGTCCGAATTCCTTGGGATCATTCACGGTATAAGGACGAATACCGTCTTTGGGAACCAGGACACCGTTACGATCGAGCGTGGCACGGCCATCCCGAAGGTTCAGGACATCGGAAGCGTCATCGAGGAAGAGAAAGACCCGCCGCATCAGCGCCAGGGCATCTTCATCCGTCTTGATGCCAAGCGACTCACGGGCCTGCATATTTTGAAGGAACATGTTGGAGATGCGGGCGAACACGTTCACAAAGCTCACCTGTTCGATGCTGATCCCATTATCCTCCAGGACTCCTTTGGCGGAGGGATCAAAGCGCACGGAAACCCAGGGGGTCAGGAAGTAGCTTTGCGGATCAATGCGTTCGAGGAGGCTCTTCCCGGCCCGATGGTCGCTCTGGACACCGGCCTGCAGAAGATCCGTAAGAGCCGCGGTCCATACCGAAAGGTCACCGGGATGGCCGGCCTCGGCATAAGTGCCGAGCATATTGACGAGCACGTTGTGAAGTGCGATATAGCGGGGATTCGGCGTCCCGTCCGCAAGATTTTTTGCTTCCGCAAGCGCGGGGACAAGATTCACGATCATTTGATCCGCGGCATTCTGAAGCGCCTGATTCCCGGGATGCCCGGCGTCCACAGGGAAAAGATCCTCATCCGCGCCAAGTAGCCGGGACTTGACCTTGACCTCTCCGAGCCTGGCGTCCTTGTCATATCCCTGCGCCGGTTTAGCCGTTCTCAGACGGTCCTTGGCCAAGGCGTCATCAAGCTGTTCCTGTTTGGTTCCGGGCTTGGGAGCCTCCTTATCCACCCGTTTCGATGCCTCCTCGAGGATGGAATCCAGCTGCCCCTGGAGACTCGTGGCCGTATCCATCGAAGGAAGTCCGAGTTCCTCAACCGTCAGGCCGTAGCGTTCAAGTTTGGTCATAAGGGTCGCTCTGGCACGGGCATGAAAATAAAGGGCGTAGACAAAATCACGCTGGCGATTATGGAGGAGATCGAGATACGTCATGACCTTATCAAGACCCTGGTCGCCACCCGCCGTTTCCCAATAAGTCGTGCCGAACCTGTCAGCGAGCTCCTTGGCGGAACGGGCATATTCCCTGAGGGCAACTCCGGTATTTTCAACATCACGGACCGCTCCTCTCAGTTCATACTGGATATCAAGGATCATCTGTTTTTTCTGTTCTTCAGTCTGATTTTTCTCAAGCTTCGCGATCTCGAGCTTGCTCCAACGGCCCGAGCCCCACAGCTGCTCCGTGAAACCGACCTTGAACCGGTCTCCCCGCAGACCGACATCCGCCCAGAGATTTTGCCAGCTGTTGAAGGTGGCCCTGGCCTGCTCGTCGAGCTTATCGATGCGCGCCGTAAGCTGTTCAACCCGGGGATCCGTCATTTCGATCGCCGCCCTGATGGAGCCTTCCGCTTCCATTACCCGGTCCATGCTGTCCTGCACAACACGGCTGATATCTAACAGCTCCGGAGAAAAAACGACTTCGAGCTCAACGTTCCGACCGAGCCCATCCCGGACTTTGGCGAGAGTTTCGTTCAATCC
>MWBI01000013.1 GCA_002068945.1 Candidatus Omnitrophica bacterium ADurb.Bin314 | reverse complement strand
TGCTGAGATACGAACCGCATATCACCCCCAAGGGCGATAAAAGTGTCGATCCGCTCCATGGGAACTTCACGCGCCACGTTCTTTGTGATATCCCGTATGCTTTTTTTCAGGACGCGCTGAATGAAATCCTCATCCCCCCTGGCAGCCGCCCCCTGCTCCGGAAGCCTCACGGACCCGATCGGGAGGGTCCGCGTCACGCTCACCTGTCCCTGGTCCATGAAAATCATTTCCGTGCTCCCGGACCCCACCTCGACGATCAGACAATTCTTTTTTTCGAGATCGATTCGTCCCTCCAGCGCATGTTCGACCGCGACCAACTGAAGGCGATTCTCTTCGGAACCATCCAGAATCTCAACCTCGATCCCGGCACGCACATAAATCTGATCGATGAAATTATCCCGGTTTTGAGCTTCGCGAACCGCGCTTGTGGCGATCGCATGGATTCTCTTGATCCCGTAGGCGTCGATCACGGACTTGAAATCCCGGAGGATATTGACGCCCTGGCGCATCGCGATGCTGCCCAGTCGTCCCGTTTTAAAAACATCCTTGCCGAAACGAACCGGCTTTTGGAGCTGCTCCAGATATCGAATCTCGTTTTTGCCTCCGACCTCGGCGATCACCATGCGGATCGCGATGGTTCCGATATCGATCACCGCGGCGATATGTTTTGTCGGAATTTCCGGATCGGACATAGCGCGCCTTACCTTTTTGTCTTTTTCAGGATTTCATAGGCCATTTTGGAGACGCCTGAAATGACCGCGTTGTCCTTGAGCCTGGAGGGAACAACTTTAAGAACCTTCAACAGCGGTTTGAGAGCGCAAGCCTCTATCCCGGAACGGACCTCGGGAAGAATGATCGGTCCCATTGCCTCCATCATGCCTCCGCCGAGAAGCACGAGCTCGGGATTCAAAACATTCACCACATTTGCAAGCGCAACACCCAGCCACCGGGAACGGCTCCGGATCAAATTCTCCAGAGCGGTATCTCCCGCGCGAATAGCGCGGGACAAAGCCCCGCTACGGATTTTTTTGACGTTATAACCTATCTCTTCCAGAAGATGAGGACACTTTTGCCGCAGCAAAAGAAACCCCGCTTCGGACGCGATGGCATTTCTTCCGACGAGGGCCCCGACTTTCAAACGTGTTGTTTCAAAATCTGCCAAGGAAGGAATCGACAGGAATGTCTGACCGATCTCACCGGCCCCCCCGGAAACACCGCGATAAAGATGTCCGTTGATGATTAGCGCCCCACCGATACCTGTCCCGAGAAAAACCCCTACAACCTCTCTATGCCCTCGCGCCGCGCCGAACTGCTGCTCTCCGAACAAAGCGGCATTGGCATCGTTTTCGATAAAGACCGGAACCCGCAGCTTCGCTTTGAGTTTTTCAGCCAGCGGATAATTCTTGAAAAAGGATACATTGGAAGATACCTTGACGGTACCTGTATAGATATCGATGATCCCGGGGCAGCCAATACCGATCGTCGCAAGATCGCTCAGATCCGAGCCTGTCTCCTCGAGAACCTCCTCGATCCCGTCAATGAGCCTGTTGAAAAAGAACTTTTCCCCACGGTTGCCGTCCATCTCAAGTTTGACGGTCTTTTTCAAACCAAACTCCCTGTCAAAAAGCCCCATCAAAATTTTTGTCCCGCCCAGATCAATTCCGAGAATGAACTTCTTTTTCTTCCTCCCCATAGGCCCCCCGTTTTTCGATTAACTGTGCCCAATATAATAATTTATGGGGGCGCTTATGTAAAAGGTTAGTAAAATCTCCCGCCGTGATCCCGAAACGGAGAGAGCCGTTGCCATTCGCCGGAAATTACTGTCTGATTTCGAACGGAGTCCCTGATCGCCCTCCTGAAAATCCTTCGAACATTTCCGTGGGCGAATCCACACACCTTCCTTCGCGCAGGATATAGGGGATTTCGCCGGGCCCCCCGCCCGGCGCGGTTGATATCGTGCGGACTTCCCTGCAAATCAACGCACTTTTCACTCGGGCCGGTATTTTCACGATTCAGGCCTTAATGAGTAACCACAGGAATCACAACACGGGGATACACCCCGGATCATTTTGTCCGGAACGGTACGACGCACATCTTTCATTTTTGGGGCAATCCCGTCCGCACAGATCTCACAGCAGGAACAATTCTCCTTCGTAAGGATATCTTTCATTTGAGGCCGGCCACCCGATCATTGAGAAGGTCCCGCCGGGGCCTTACCGCTGCGGCTGACGTCTCCCCTGTTTCCATGGCTGCACCTGATCCGGTTTGAAAATTTCCTCAAAATCATGCGGCACTGCCTGTCCGGAGACGGGCTTCATATTCCTGCGCAAGCTGCTGCAGAACAAGCCCGATCAGGGAGATCACATCCTGGGCATACCGTCCTTTTCCGTAGCGGAAAAGTTCCGGGCTCCTCAAGAGTAACATGAGCGAATAAGCGACAAGTTCCGGGTCGAGGTGAAGCATCTCGTTTGTAAAGTAATACCGGTGGCCGACATAATCCTGTTCGATCTTCTGGCTTTCGGCGCGGCTGCCTGTGATCAGGGCGATATCCTCGGATTTTCCTTGTTCCCGGAAACGGGTCAAAATGCCGTTAAGTCGCGGCGAAGCAGTGACCGCTGCCGCTCCGGAACGGAGTGAATTCCTGATAAAACTGTTGATGCCATCGGGCGCATAGACCGGAAAGATGTTCTTCGCGCGAGGCGATTCCTTGGTCACGCGGTCATAAAGCGCCTTGTGATCGCGATCGAACAAAACAACCACGGGGAAAGGTGAAATCGCGATCTTGCCGAAATATCCCTCCGGGATGGTCCCGGCATCCAGAAAAACAACGCGATCATCCGCGAAAATCCCGGTTTGCTCCTGACGGAGCACTGCCGCCAACCCGGCCCTCAACTCCCCGATCGAGACATCATGAGCGCCGGACAGGGAGGCAAGCGCAGGCGCGACACGTTCCGCAACCCTGGCGGCGTCCCGCAAAGAAGCCTCCAGTTCCGGCAAAAGCCCCGCATCACGCGCCGCAAGAATTTTTTGAGTAACAAGGATGGCCGTCAGGATGCGGATTTGTCGTGACATCCGGGGTACAGGATTGATCTTTCGATCATATTGGAGCGACACCGCTGACGCGCGGGGCAAAGAAATGACAGCCGGCGGTATACGAATGCCGGGCTTCGCGTGCGCAACGCGGATTTCCGACCTGCCTCCGCCTTCAGAAAAGGCAACCGCGGGGCCAAGTTTGGTAAACAATTGGAAAGCGCGGGCGGTAAACAGGCCCGGAGTTTGTTCCAATGCCGTCTCCAGCTCCTCCCTGGGCATCCAAACAATTTCAGCCGCATTGTCCCCGGGAAGAAAATCATCCCGGGAAAAATCACTATCGAGTGAAACCCTGTAAACTACCGTGTCTTTTCTGCGGACGGACAAGCCTTGCTCGCTTTCATGCGTGATCTCCAGCTGAACCGGAGACCCGACCGGGCGAAAGACCACACCCTCGGGGACCGGACGGCGTCCGCCCAAAAGCTCTTCATGAAACTCACGCACCGCCGCGGCCTCCGGACCCTGATCGGTTTCGTCCTGATGCCCGGCAAACGATACGTCCAGACGCCCGGGCTCGTTCCAGACCTGATGATCCCGCCGCTGCAAGGCGATCATCCGGTCCTTGATCACAAATCCGGCAACGTCCCTGGAACGTAATCCCCGCCGATATCCCTGCTTTTTCTTTTCAAAAACCGTCCGACCGGCATCGTCCCGGAAAACAAGCTTTGCCCCGGTTCCCGCCGGGCCTTCCTCCGTGAGTTTTTGGGAAAGCTTCCGGTCTACAAGCTCCGGAAAGTCGGCAGCGACCCGTCCTAACGCCTGCGAGAGTTTCTGAGGGTCCTCACCCGAAACATAAACAGTCTCCGAAACAGGCGGAATGAACGCTTCTGCTTTAAGGTCCCGACGATTCCCTTTCCCCCTGTTCCACAGGAAACGACTTAATGCCGTGTAAAGCTTGTCGTATGGACTGACAACCGAATCGTCCGAAAGTCTGACCGTCCTGTTAACAAGCAGATTGGGATTGGGCGGGGTTGCGCTACCTTTGGTAACCTGTCCCGAGAGTTCCGCCGCAGGCCGCACGATATCTTCCAGGAAATTGATCCGGAAAGGCCCGAAACGACCGATCAGATTCCGGACCTTCTCGTCCGTTTTGTCCAAAAGCTCACGGATCGTCTGATTCTCTTCCGGCGTTTCCGCCACAATCGCTATAGGACCCGTTGGCACCGGTATCTGGGGCAAAGCGGCATTGCCGAGATCGACACGGCCGGAACCCAAACGCAGCGGACCCG
>MWBI01000012.1 GCA_002068945.1 Candidatus Omnitrophica bacterium ADurb.Bin314 | reverse complement strand
GCAGCCGGTCTGGGAAGAGACGGACACTGACACGCACGCCGGTTCGTTCGTTGCCGACTGGAGTTTCAGCGCGCAGGTTCGCGTTTCGAAGTCCGTTATTTCCGGTCGTCTTGATCTCCTGAAGAGCGAGCTGACGGCTTCGGAGTGGAGCGCGCTTGAAGCGTCCCTGGCCGCCGGTTCCTACAAGGATCAGTACACGCTGTCGGTGACGGGTGAGGACGTGAGCTACACGTGGCAGTCCGCGGACCGCAAGACGAGTTATTCTCTGTCCGAAAGTCTCGTGAAGTTAAAACAGACCGATGGCAGGTTCACCGAGGGCCGCGAGTATAGCTTTTCGGCGCAGGTGAGAGTGTCCGCGGCTTTGATGGAGGCGCGGAAGACCGAGCTCTTTTCACGGTTGAGCGCCGCCGAACAGGAACAGCTTCTCGTTGCTCTCGGGTCGGTTGATTCTGACGGATTTTCGATGATAGTGACAGGAACGGACGTGAGCTATACGTGGCAGTCTCCGGACAGGACCCGATCCTATAATCTGAATCAGCAAAAAGTTTATTTTACTGACGGCTCCGAAGGCTGGGACGTGTCTTTTTCGACGCAGTACCGGGTAAGCTATGAACTCTTTCTGACCGAGAATCCCGCGTCCGCTCTTGAAGACATCAAGGAAGGTCCGCTCGCGGAAGCCGACCAGCTGGCGGCTTATAACGCGGCGCTGCCGCACGCCCGTTCGTCCCTGGAAGGGATCAGCCTGAGCGTTTCGGGGAACTCCTCTACCTGGTCCTGGCGCGACGGTGACAGGAACTACAATTACTCGCTCAGCCGTGACCGGTCGTATTTTTCCAATGATGCCGGCGCCGATGCCGAGTATACGGTCAAGACGACGATGACGGCGCAGTATTATGCCAGCAGGGCCCTTATGGAGGCGTTTCTGGAGAGCCTGCCGGTCCGGGAGCGGGAGGGCTTTCAGAACGGACTCAATGACCGAAGCGGTAATTATTCGGTCACGGCGATCGGCGGGAATGAAACGTACGGCTGGAAATCCGCGGATCAAAAGACCGATTACAGTGTGTCGAAGACGCTCGCGCTGCTTGCGGACGGGACCCGGGCGCCCGCTTTCTCGGTATCTTATGAATATCATTTTTCCGACGCGCGCCGGTCTTCGTCCGCGGAAATGAAAAATTTGCTGGAGGCGGATGTTCCGCCGGTATTGATGACGGCCGCGGAAAAGGGTGCCTTGCGTGCTGTTCTGGAAGATCCGTCGCTTAAGATCACCCGGACGCGCCAGGGAGCGGACACGACTTATACGATCAGCACGAGTTCACATCCGGGACACGTCTACAGCCTGACAAAAAATTCAGCGTTGCCCGATGCCAAATGGGACTATTCGGTCAGGACGCGGCTGACGGTAGCGGAACTCAAGAGCGCCATGTCCGGGATTCTGGATCCAGAAATGCTCGCTCAGTTCAAGGCCGTGACCGGTTATAACGAGGCGACCGGGGAACTGAGCGCGATGAATGACTCTATCGAGGTCTACCGGTCGGCGAGCGGATACAACAACGCTCTGTCCTACAGCTGGGATATGCCCGGGACCGGGTTCAGTTATTCCGTGAATATCGACACGCGTGTTCCGACGGGGACGTCCGGAGGCTATATGACGGTGTCGACGTTCACCCGCCAGGCGCAGGTCCTGAGGTCCGTGATCGACGCGCAGATCGGTCTGATCAAGGACCCGGCACAAAGGCCCGTAGACCTGCCTCCCGCCGATGAGCGGACGGTTTACACATGGGCGACGAGCGGTATTTCGGACAGTTTCTCCTGGTCTTCCGGGCAAGGGGTCGTGTCGCATTCGATCTCCCTCGACAAATCCTTCAAAAAAGCCGACGGATCATCCGCGCCCGTGACGGTCGCGAATTACTCCAGGACCACCCGGGTCCGGCTGTCGGATGTCACGGCGATGGCTGAAAGCGTACTGGATCCGAACGAGCGCGCCCAGCTCCTGAGCGCGCTCTACAAGGATCCTGACGCGCAGGCGCGGGAGATCAATGACGGGCTTGAAAAAGCGAGCTTCGCGCTGACCGAAACCGGAAATTCCAGGACCTATACCTGGAACTCGCCGGACGGGAACGTCACATATAACCTCGGCGTCGAAACAAAGGTGCCCTCGGGTATCGCGGGCGGTTTCACGAGTGTGGCTTCCTTCAGCGTTCAGACGAGGGTCAGCGTCGAGGTCTTGAGAGGTCTGATCGCGCTTGTCAGGGACTCGTCGGAGAAGTCCCTGCTTGAGGCCGCTCTCTCTTCCGCCAACAGCGAACTCGGCTACACGTCGTTCTCGATGACGGTCGCGGGAAAACAGACCTCGTATTCATGGGGTTCGCGCGACGGGAACACGAGCCACACGGTGTCGGTCGAAAGAGACCCCGACGCGGCCTCCGGCGTGAAACGCGCGTCGTACAGCCGCTCGGAGCGTGTCGCGCGCAGCGAGGTCGGCTCGACGGTTTCAACGATCTACGACGCCGGGCAACGTTCGCTGCTCACCGCGGATTTCGCGGCCACAAGCGCGATGGAGGATTATCTGTCTTTTTACCGGCAGACGACCGGAAACAGGATTTCCTACACGTGGTCCGCTCTGGACGGTAACGCCACGCACACCGTCACCACCGATTCGTCGAGCGCCGAGCCGCGACCGGGCTACGTCAGACAGATCCGCGTGAGCCGTGAGCAGATGATCAAGGACCTTATCAGCGAAGGGACTATCACCGGGACGATCACGGAGACCGGGACGGGCGAATTCGAAGTGACCGGCGAGGCCAAAACGCTCTACGATGCGATCCTGACAAATATCCAAGATGCCTTTGCCGCGGTCGGCATCGCCGCGGGCTGGTGTGCGGCCTTCTTCTATAAGTCTTTTTCGGGGCTGGATTTGACGGATATTTCCTACTCGTGGTCGCTGGCCGGCGTTTCAGCGCTCGGTCTGGCCGTTTCGCATACGCTGATGATGGCGGCGAACGGCGGCTACACGTGGAATGTGCAGGAAACTGTTTCCCGGACCGATGCGGCGATTCGGGGTTTTGGAGGGTTTGGCGTGGATTGGGAGGACGAGCAGTGGGCAGGCCAGGACGTGACCCGTTCGGCGAGCTACAAGTCCTCGATCGTTGGCGGGGTCATTGATTCGGAAAGCTTTTCGGTCACCTCGAAGAACGGTCTTGAAACACGCACTGTGAGCCGGGATCACGCGGCGGTACCTTTCGTCCGGACGATCTCCGTGCAGCAACGGGGTTCGACCTATGAAGGCCGCACGGGGGACTGGACGGTGACCACAAACAACCTGGGGCGCGGTTTTTCGGCGGAGGTCGGGTTCACCAGGACGAGCGCGCAGATGACCGGCTTCGAGGAGGATGCCGCGGGTGGCTTCCGTCAAACCGGAGTGACCTACATGATCGACGCGGGGATCGATGCGGTGACTTATGTTGACGGAAAAGCTGTTTTTAATGCCGCCTTGCCGCACTACAGGCGTTCGATGCAGATCACAGAACTTGATCCCGTAACGGGGCAGAAAGTTTCACGGACACATCAGGGGCAGTCCGGATACTGGACCCATCTCCTGAGTGATCTGGGGGCCAATTTTACCCAGGTTCCGGGCCGGACGGATTACAGCCTCTCTATGGAAAAATTTGTGGGAGGGGAGTCACTGACTTACACGATCAGCGGATTTAACGATGACCGCTTCGTCGAAACGGTTGAGACAGGCGACACCTACCGGAATGGCGCGGGGGTTGAAACGTCCTGTGTTGCCGGCCCCTGCTTGACCGGGGATTTTGAGCTTTCGATCCAGAAGAAAGTTTTTGGAACGTTCGGGGGCGATGCTTCGGCCGAGCCGCCGGTGACCGGAAAGACCGGGGTCTGGACGCAGACCTTGAGCGGTCTCGGCGCCGGTTTTGAAGAGATAGATTCGACCGAATACAGCCGGAGCCTTGTCGAGATCAACGCCGAGGGCATCGAAACGGGAGTGACGTATATGGTCTCGAATTACGGAAAGACCTTTGCGGCCGGCGATCCCGTTAAATA
>MWBI01000011.1 GCA_002068945.1 Candidatus Omnitrophica bacterium ADurb.Bin314 | reverse complement strand
TGGCTTGCCCCGAGCTGTAATCCAAAGCCGTCCCGCCAGTCTTTGTCGGCGCTACGGACCGCGTTCAGGATCGCATCGTCCAGCGCGTTTCCGGAAGTGTCGTTCACGAAATAGACGCGTTTCATGGTGGACCAGCGGGTCCAGATGAAATCGGCTTCGTAGTGTGTTTTCTTCGTCGGCTGGTACGCGTAGGCCCAAGTCATGCTCATCGGAAGGCTCATCTTCGTATGCACACCGGTCTCAAAATTACGGAGGCCGAGACCGCCGAGAAGTGGTGAGATGTTGGAGTTTTCTACCTTGACCCGGCCTTTCAGGTTCACGACCACGGGACTGCGGAAGTAGTAACCGACACGGTGTTTTTCATTGAATTTATAGAGTGTGCCGAGCTGCCATCCCCAATGGTTGCCGGACGTGTTGATCCTGATCTGTCCGTCAGCTGTATTGACTCCGAGGAAGGGGATCGTGATGAGGTTGTTCGGATAACCCTGGATGCCTCCGAAATCGTAAATCCGGTACCACATCGGGCCGCCGCCGATCGAGAGCTTGTCCGTGAACTTGTAGGCGACGGTCGGTTTTAGCGTGAACATCTTGAGATAGTTCCGCCAGCCCGTGTAATGGGTCGCCGGATCACTGGAATTGTACTTGTTCATGAGCCCGAAGGGGGAGTCACTTCCGATGCCGAAAGCCAGGCGGTCACAGAAGACCCTTCCCGGGTTGATCGTGACATACGCGGTCGGGACATACGCGAGCGTTCCCGAGCTCCGGGTGTCCCCTGTGACGTCATTATCCTTGAACGTCAGCATGCTGATAAAGTTCTGGCTGGCCTGGACCTGGACGCCGGGAAGGTCCACGATGCCGGCGGGATTATAGGAGATGGCGGCCGGTTCATCCGGTGTCGCTGTCGTGGCGCCGCCAAGGCTCAGCTGTTGGGCGCTGAAGGAGGCGTTCTCGAGGCCTCCTGACCCGACGGCCCAGGCGGAAAAGGGGGACAAAAATGTGATACTGAGAATCGCAAGGACCGCTATGGTCTTTTTCATGAAAGAGGCTCCTCGTTTATGTTTGAGAGTCTGCAACCGGCACCGGATAGTGTATAACGTCATGGTTACTTATCGAACCGGATTCTTCTTTACCTTAGTGAATTTAAATCAATTATTTGGTTTATCGACTATACAAAGCAATCAATAGCTATTTAATGCTATATCGAAGACTTTATTGACTTGCAAATTATCATAAAATGAGTTATATTCCCTGAAGAAAACGGGAGATAGTAGCAAATGTTGATGGAAGAATTGGAAACAAGGCTTTCCAGGATCAAAGACCAGAAGCTCGCCACGGAAGTCCGCCGTTTCCTCCTGAACCTGTCCCTCCTCTTCGATAATCAGCCGCCTGTCCACATCCAGGGCTACATCAACGAGATATTTGATATCCTCGAAGAAAAACATTGCGCAGGAAAGTTCAGCTTCTAGCATTGCCTTTCTCGCCGTTCCATCCCTGATCCTTTTTTAGCGGTTTTTGCTGCCCGGCCCCAAAAATCTATTTATAAGCGATATGAATCGTCTTATGAGATAGAACCAAAAAATTTAAGCTTTAAATCCGTGTACTTTGATCTTTCGCGCGGATATCTTTCTGATCGATGAAGAAAATATCCGACGAACGCCAAAGTGATCGGGATGTGATGATCTTGCCGCGGGTTCAAGCGGAGGCTTCTCTTTCGGGAGTCTTGCCACTTCCTGCGTTCGCGAAGCGTTTCTGCCGCTGCTCGCATCGGCTGTCCATCAGAGTGGTGGCGCTTTGCCTGGTATTCTGTCTTGTTTGGCACCAGACGGTCTGGTGCGATGGTCTTCCGTCGCAGGACTATGATCTCACCGCGGTCCGACCGGTTGTCGCGGCGGCAAATGTTTCATCAACGGCACCGGATGAACCGGTTCTTGCGGATGCCACCACGCAGTTCCTCGCTAATAACGCCGGTCCGCTTTCCGAAAGTCCGGGAACGGACCAGAATATTTATGATGAATCCGGACGGATCGTAACGGAAAAACTTCCGGATGGCAGAATGTTCCGTCATGTCTATGAAGGACAATCGATCCAGTCCGCGATCGATAACGCCGAAGCCGGGACGACCCTTTTCATCCATTCCGGCACTTATCATTACGAACGCGACGCCTTTGGGTGTCCCCAAGGGCTGATCCTGAAAGCCGGGGTGAATTTGCAGGGGGAGAATGCAGATACGACGATCCTTCACGGTGATTATGAAACGGGAATCCAGGGGATTCGCGCGATGGGGAATAACCGGATTGAAGGACTGACAATCTCGGGGATCGGCCCTTACGCGGGGACTCCTTCCGCTGCGATCCGCGTTGAAGGAGACAGGGTTGTGATCCGCCATAACCGGATCGTGGCTAACAAGGATTACGGCATTCATGTCCGGAACGGTTCCGATACGCTGATCGAAATGAATTATTTTTCGATGACGCATGTCGGAGTCCAGCTCCCGAAGGACACGACCGTGATCAGGTACAACACCTTCGTGGCGAACGATATCGCCATAAACGTCCTTTCCGGAGCGAAGAGCCGGATCTGTAATAATATTTTCACGGGAAGCACATTTTCATCGATCTATGAGTTCTCCTGGGCCGCCCACTCCGCCGGTCAGCCAGGCCGCGGATATGCCGTGGTGGAGAACAATACCTTTTGGAAGAATACGGAACGGAGTACCGCTTATGGCAGCGCTACGCCTCCCGCGGCCGCGGCGCAGACAGCCGGAAATCTGAAGGCCGATCCGGTATTCGTGAACGCCGGGACCGGGAATTACAGTATCCGGGCGACCTCCGAGTCTTATGGCCGCGGCGCATTTCTCCCCGAATCGCTGACAGCCGCGCTCGACCGCGCGAGCACGATACCCGCCAAAAGCATTATCCGGAATATCACGGACGG
>MWBI01000010.1 GCA_002068945.1 Candidatus Omnitrophica bacterium ADurb.Bin314 | reverse complement strand
GTCCAGCCCGCAAGCCGCTTCGGCGGTTGCAGTCCCACCGGATCATAAACCGGCGTCGCATTCATAAAATCTCCGGCTTTTCCGTAATTCCCTGCGTCCAAATAGTAGGACGCGGCGGCGTCAGGCGGCCACAAAGGATATTGATTCAGAAAGTAATGGTGACTCAGGAACTTGAGGGGGATGTCATCTTTACCCGGGATCTGAAGAACGATATGCGGCTCATCATACAAAAAACTGGAGAACCGGATCTCGTTCCGCGGATAGTAGAACATTGGCATGGCCTTTTCGCGGGTTCTGAACGCGTACGGTTCGAGTTCCATGCTGTCGAGTCCGTCAATGCCTCCGTAGCGGGACATCCTCTCGGCATCATCGGTCCGCAGGTAATCCGGCGCTCCGTTCACATAGGCTTCGTTCCGGTACCGACCATCTTTCTTGTCCAGAAAATAGTTCCGGGCCAGAAACCGCTTGAAGTAGAAATAAATATGGCCCGCGCTCCGGAGCGCATAATAATTCTCCGGATCTTCGCCGATATTCGAGGGAAGGGAAAGCCGCAGTTGACTGCTCGGCCCGGTCATGAGGTAGATGTTCGCGTTGGAGAAAACAGGCCCCTGGAGATCATAATCGGTGCCCGAAGCGATCTCGAGGTCCGTGTTGTAAAAGGTGCTGTAATCAAAAAGTTTCCCGGCGGAAACCCGGACAACCTGGCTAAAGAAACTCGCGGAACCCGTATTGGGATTCGTCAACCTGACGCGAATTTCATACTCGCGATAAGCGTCCGTCGGATTCGACATGGATGAGGAACTTTTGATCTGTCTCACGGACAGCGCAGACTGATCAAGCTGGACTATGACCGAGGGAAAGGGCCATTTGAAATCATCGGCAAGACCGCTGAACCATGCCGCGATCTCCGAGGTGAACAAGGGCCCCTCCGTCTGCCCGGGCATGCTGTTCCGGACTTCAAGCGTATCGGCGTCATAGTCCGGATACTGGGCGTTCGTTTCGACAAAATCCGAGAACTTTGCGAAAGTGTAATCAATCACGGCCTCCGCGGCCCAGTAAAGACGGATGCGGTCGATCGTCCGCTGCGTCGTCAGCTGTTGCTGGCCAAGGCTCAGAAAACTCCCCGTCATGACCGCCACCATCGCGATCACGAGCGCGAGCGTCATGATCATGACAAAACCTTTTTGTTGTCTTCCACGCCAGTCCATCATTTACGAAACGGTCTCCTCCTGAACCCCGTACGGCTTCCCCGTTTTCGGGTCCAGTTCCCTGAAGCGCTTGCGGCTGACCGAAAACAGGCTCATCCCGGAACTATCCGGAAGGGGGGGCGGATTAGCGCGAAGGTTTTCGTTAAAATCATAATCCCGGATGGGCGCAAGATAGTAAGTAGTCCCATAAAAAGCGGGCTCCCCGGTTGTTTTGACCAGCTGCTTCGAATCCCAAATCGCCACAATATTCCCTGAAAAATGAAGTGCAAACTTGAGATCATCCCTCACATCTTGTGTGCCTCTGTCGTCGTACCATGCTTCCTGAAGATTGATCGTGTTCTCAAGACCGCCGCTGTAGCGCGGTTCCCAAAGGGCCCCATAAGCTCTCCACGCGTAGTATATTTTGGGATAAGACGAGAAATAGTTATCGGCTTCCTCAGGGCATATTCCCGACCCCAGAAAACCGGCTGGATTCGTCCAATCTTCAGGATGCCGGTCAAAATCCTGGGGCTCGCCCCCGGGGATGCCTGTCACATGCGGATTGCTTAGCGTCGCTTGGGGATTAGTGTATACATTCACGGCATCATCACATCGGCATTTCGCCTTCGTCTCCGTAAGACCGGTCCAGTGGGTCTGAGTGGTACAGGTATCCGGAACAACATCCCCCCCCGGTGTTGTCAGGCATGACTTGGACTGAACATAATAATTCTTAACTTCGCTGTTTTTGATGCACGTGTAATGAACCGGATAATCCGGGCCCGCAGATTTCCAAAGTTTTCTCCAGTAAACTCCGGGATAATTCGAACCTGCGAATGGCCGGTCGGGGCTTTCCTCCCAATAGAACCGTTGATCCCAAACAGGACCGTCAGAAACGGTGTCGGTTCCTCTTGTTTCCACAATAGGGAGGGGTTTTGGATCGACCGGATCAAAATATTCTTGCGGCATTCGATGAACGCTGACATCCAGAACAGCACCTGGGTTTTCGACACGGGAAGTCTCCACATAATCGGCCGCCCCAAGCAATTTCGTCATGGCGATCGTGGTCGTAGAAACACTTTGAGGGGCAGGATGATTGGTCGCCAGGAGAGCGTTAAACTGCGGGCTATTCACCATCATGTTATTTTTGGCTTTGAGCTCCTGGTAGTAATTTCCCGTCCGTTTGAGATTCCAGATCCCTCGAGAATCGCGCTCAATGTCCTCCCAATGAAAACCATCCGGCGAATAACAAATAGTGGGAGCCCCGTAAAGACACGGGATCGTGTCCGGATCAGACGCGCATTGAGCGAGGTTTATAGGCTTCAGCGCAACTGCACCGGGCCTGGTCGCGCAGAGCTCGATCGTTTCGGGATTCGTGTCCCCGCCAGGCCAGGGCGTGGGCACCGCCTTCACAAGCTGGCTCCGCAGAAAACCCGTAATGACAGCGGCATTCAGGATCACATCTTCCTTCAGGACCCGTGTTCTGTCGGCAATCAGCTTCGTTGTCGTATTAATCAGATTTCTTCCGGCGTCTTCAATGCCCATGTTCCAGTTATTGGATAACACTCCAAAACTATCGCTGTAAAGATCGGCGGAGGGTGGCCTGCATGACGAGTCGGGATTCGCAATATCGGCGAAGGCGCAGCGTTGCCCTGTTTCGGGGTCAGTCACATTATAATCCCCCAGGACCCATAATCTCCCGTTCGTCACGACCGACAGCCCTGCCGCAGGCAGTTCCGCCCCGTTGCGGATCCGCACCGCCACCGGCGCCGGTTTCCCGTCTCTCCAGGTGTCGGGCGATTCCGTGCGGATGTATATTGAAGGGCGGTGCTCCGATGAAAAAGCGATCCCTTCCTCCGACGTAATAGCCCCGAGAAACCGGTGTACGTCTATATCCAAAAGGCGCACAGCAGCCCCCAGACGATAATCGTAAAAAGTCCGGAACTCGAGTCCGGAGTTCGGCCAGTCAGCAATAACTCCCGTGGACAGATCTTTGGTCTTCCAAGAACCGCCGGCCGGATCTTTGATCTTTAGCTGATAACTTCCATCCTTGCAGGAACCGTCGGAATCATCCACCGAGCAGACAAAACGTATATTGGCGTACGTTTCGAATTTGTACTTGGCTACCAGGGGAGATTCTCTCCCGTCAAGAGGTTCAATGAGGACATGTGTGTCTAACCGGCCGTCTCCCAAAGGAAGCGCTTTCCGGGTCACCCCCTGTTTGCGGTCAGCTATCCATAACCCGTGGCCCTCCCCCGGAAATCCGTTCCAGTAAGGATTCACGAAGGGCGGATCAGAAACGGGATTTTCAGGCGTCCATTCCTTATGGAGTTTCCGGACACCTGAGCGATCTGACCGGTCAAAGGCCGTGGAAATACTGACCTTTTTATCGGGGGTGTAGTCCTTGGCATATCCCAGATAAGGAGCATTTCTCAATCTGTGATCGGTGAAGGTCATCGGCGTGGACGGTTTCGAGGCAGACAAAAAATCGAAGTATTCCGCGACCGCTCCGGTGATCTTCTTGACTTTAATGGTGTGGGACGAAATGCCGCCGTATTCCAATCCATTCGAAAAAGTGTACAGCAGCGGCGGAGCAGACGTATAGTTAAGGGTCGTCAAAAGGTGGGGCGAGGGATACACCTCGACTCCCCGGAAGGGAGCTCCGGAGCTATAATCGGCACTGTTAAGGGGGTGGGTCGCCAGGTCTGTCCTGTAGATGCTCTCCTGGACGGCATCCCTGTAGTAGCTGTTTTCCAGAAGATAATTAGGCGCGAGAGTGGTTTTGAAGTAGAAATAAATATTCCCCGCGCTTCGCAGCGCGTAATACTCGGGGTAACTCACATCATTCGGCATTTTAAACGTCAGCGTGGTCCCCTTGCCGTTCATCAGGTAAACATTCCCGTTTGAAAAAACAGGACCCTGCAGTTCCCAATTGAGCCCGGGCGCGATCTCGAGGTCATCATTGTAAAAAACACCGAAATCAAAGAGCGTTCCGGTCCCGACGGAAATTGTCTGTAAATACTCCGACACCGACCCCGACAGCGGATTCGAAACCCGGACGCGGATCTCATAGATCCGTTTGTAAACATCGGTAAGCGTCGAAGAATCCGCTGTGACGGTCACATCATCCAGCGAGAGATGCTTCATAAAAACTTCATTTCCCCAGAGCGCCTTGAACGGACCGGAAAACCATTCGGCAAGCCGTGTCTGGAACCGATCATTGACCCTGGAAACAACCGTCCCGGTATCATCATAAACAAGGCGCCCTGATTCTGTAATCGGGGGAAATCCATTGGCGCGGGTATAGAAGTAAAACATCCACTGACTCTTATCAATCACGGCCTCCGCGGCCCAGTAAAGACGGATGCGGTCGATCGTCCGCTGCGTCGTCAGCTGTTGCTGGCC
>MWBI01000009.1 GCA_002068945.1 Candidatus Omnitrophica bacterium ADurb.Bin314 | reverse complement strand
GTGCCATCGAGGTTCCTGACAACCGCCGGTGCCGTGGACGCCGCGTCGCGGTGAACCGCTGCCGCGGGACCTGCCGTCAGCGGCAGATTCACATAGCGGCGCTGCACGGCAAGATCGGACAGCGCGACATTCTTACCGAATGCGCCGGCCCCCGCTCGCATGTCAATCTCCACAGCAAATACATCGCCGCTCGTCTTTGAGAACTGCCGCGCCGCGTTCGCTTCCGCTTCATCGATCATCTTCTTCTCATACTCTTCCTTCGCCCTGTTGTCCACGACCTGCTTCATGCGATCGCCGACGCTTTCATTGAGCGAATTCAGGGTGATCCCCTCAAGGTCCTCCTTGATCCGGGATTTCCCGGTCAACCAGTAATAGGCGTTCATGACGACCGCGTTCCAGACCCACTTCTGCAGAAAACCGAGCACCTTCACCTGTGATACGCCGTAGGTCTCACCGCGCGCGTCCAGCCACACCTTCTCGAGATTTCCGATATAGCGCCGGAACTCGCGGTTAAAACCGAAATAATACCGGACCCCGTTCCAGGCGCGGCGGAAGGGATTCTTCGAGAACCCGTGGTCGCGCTCGAGCTTCTGCATGGCCTGGAACCACTTGCCGCTCACCCTTCCGATCAGGCTTTCCGCGAGCGAAGTGATGGCCTGGTCTGTCAGCGCGCGCTCGATCTGAACCTCGAGCGCCTCGCGGTTGAGGGAAGCGTTATTCTCGCAAAGCGCCCGGATCTCCTGCGAGAACTCGATCAGCATGCCCCGGGCTTCGAGACTTGCCTTGATATTCTCGACATTGAGCGTCTTGCCGTCCCATGACTCGATCATCGCCTCGCGGACCGCGGAACGTATAAGAGCCGGAACCCCGCCCCGGTAACGGAGCTTCACGGCATTGCTCACGTCTTCCTTGATGCGGTCGAGGAGGTCCTTCGACGCGATCTGGGCTCCGTAAGTCCGGTCCCCGCGGCGGGCGCGGAACTGCAGCTGTTCGGACTGAAGCTTTTCAACGTTCGCCTGCGCGATGCGGTAGACAGCTTCGCCGATCGTCCGGTATTTCCCGCTCGTCAGCTCGCGGTAATTCGACCATCCGATCATGCGAATCAGCTTGAACCAACTGTGTTCCTTGACGAAATCCTCGACCGAATCAGAAGCCGCGCCGATCCCCTTTTCCCCCGTAATGTATTTTTCATAGAAACGCGCCAGATTCTTCGCGAAACCGTTCCTCGCCCTGAACGAGCAGTGTATAGGATTCTCCCATCTCGCCGCTGCGGCCGGAACGACCCGAGGCCTGCCGGTCCGTGCTGAAGCGCTTGTTGATGCCCCAGTTGATCTGGAGAAGACCACCCGCCCGTCTCGCCTCCTCCGAAATCTTGAAATCGGTACCACGGCCCGCGATATTCGTCGCCACAAGGATCGTCACGTTCTCCTTGATAGCCCTGACAAGCGCGGCTTCAGACCGTTCCGTATCAACACCGAATCTGGCGAGCTTGACTTCTCTGCCCAGTGCGGCGCCCGACAACTGCTCATAAATCTCATCGCGCTCCCGGTCCGTGTGCGCGTTGATGAGGACAGAGCGGTTGTTCCCGATCGCATCTCTAATGAGCTCCTTTGCGCGATCCAAACGGTCCCGCGATGACATCAAGATCTCAAAACCATCGACGCGGCGATTCAGATCATGCGACGGAATCGTGTAACAGGTCATGCCATAGAGAGCCCGAAGATCGGTTGATATCCTTCCGATGTTCAGGGTCCCCGACATACCCGAAACCTTGCCGAACGCGAGCAGAACATCGCGCGCCGTCACGCTCGATTCCGTGAGGTTCTCGGCCCGGATCTCCATGAGCGGGATCGCTTTCCCGTTCGGGTCCACCGTGAACCGGTCGTGCTCAGCAGGGTTCAGGGCCCTGTCCTCCTGGATCACGCGAATGCGGGCTTCGATCGCCTGGTGGAGCTCGTTCAGGCGCTGGCCCTGCTGGGTGATGCCGAGTTCCTTCGAGATCAGCTTCACCTCGCCGTTGTCGATCCAGTAGTTCGAACCCAGGCGGTACACCCATTTCGCCTGGACGGCATTGTTCAGATATTGCCGCCCGAGCTCGGTCAGCTCGGTATATTCGTCGCCCGCCAGGGCGCGCGCAGCGGCATTCTTCCTTTTCACAAGGAGGTCGTAGAACGCCCGGGAAATCTGCCCGTGATCCGCAAGGTACCTCAAATGGTCGATCGCGGCCCGCTCAGCCCGCGACCCCGCATACGCATGAGTCCCGTCCTCATTGACCACGATCTGGGGACCCTTGACGGTCGCTCCGCTCCGGTCGGTCCCCGCGTAACGAAGTCCGACCTCGCTTACGTCCCGGGAAACATCGTGCATCCCTTCGACCAGCTTCGCAAACTCGCGACGGACTTGCAGCAGATCACCCGTCAGAAGCTTGCCGCCGCCCTGGGCGCGGATGAAGGACGTCATCGCCTGGTCGATCAGGACGCTGTCCATTTCGTCGATCGTCATGGACATCTCCGGGAGTTTCCGACCGAAACGCCCGCCTTCAATATAGCTCGTTTCCCCGGCCTTCACCTGGAGCTTGTCGTGAGAATAGTCGAACGCCAAGTTCTGGATACTCACATAAGTGATATCCGCATCGTACGCGGCACGGATCTGCGAGGGAGACATCATGGCACCCGAGGTCTGCTTGGTGCCCGAAAGCATGGCCTCGTCCTTGTAAGACTCGTTCAGACGCATACCGACCGTGAATCCCAACACATCCCAATAAGAATGCCATTCGTCAAAAGCGTCCTTCGCCGCGGCATCCTTCGTCACGACCGCGAGGGAGCCTTTGCCGGAGATCGCGTTCACGGCCGAAACAACCGCCGTCACAAGGGTCTTTCCTTCGCCGGTCGCAAGTTCCACCGCGTTCCAGCCGCGCACGGCAAGCAGCGTCGCCATGAACTGTTCATCAAAGATACCGGTATCCGACCGGTACCAGCCCCGCATGATCGCGGCAAGGGCAAGGTTCGCCGCCGACGCCTTGATGATCATCTCCTCGCTCAACGCGCCGCCGTTCTCCTTCACCTCAGCCATCCATCCCTCTTTCAGGCTCTTCAGGGCGCCGGACGCCTTCAGGATATCGCACAGAACGCGGCCCCGGAATTCCCTTTCTTCCTTTGTTACATCCTTCGCCTCGGCATAGGTCTTATAAAATGCGGCAAGGTCGGAGCCCCTCAGGTTTCCTGCGTCCCGTTCCCGAGAGATACTGTCGATCTCCTTGAGTCGGCGCTCAAGCTCCATCCGACGCGCGACATAGGAGTCCTTTGTGCCGAGCTTGTTATGGGCATCAAGCGCCTTTTGTATATTTGCCCTGGCAACATCCAGGACCTTATCCGAAATATCGACCGAGATGCTGCGGAGGACCTCACTTTCCCGGATCCGGCCCTGGGCGATATCTTTGGCAAAGAAACCAAGACGCGCGGACTTGAGCGTTGCCTGCTCCATGAGAGCGCGGGCGTCGGCAAAACTCTTGTTTTCCTCGCTCATCCAGAGTTCACAAACGGCAGCCAGACGCTCCGAATTATCTTTCGCATTCTTAAAGGCTTGCACAAGCTGCGGATTGCCCCCGCGGTCTTTCGTCAGGGCGTCAAAAATCTCAGTCAACCTCCGCCTGTTGAAATCCTCTGTTCCCGTCAGAACATGCGCCTTAAGACGCATTTCGAGGCTCTGTCCGTCATAATCCTTCACCCATTCCGAAGTTTCCTTGATGGCACGGGCCTTGTTTTTGACGAACGGGAGGCGGATGCGGCTGTTCTCGTAGAAATAGGAGCGTCTGGACTTGCGCCAGTTATTGAACTTCTCGAAGGCCGCGGCCCATGCCGCATCCTTCGCGTTTTGGAATGCGACCAATGCAACACGGGCCTTTGCGGCGCCACCAAGCTTGCGGAAACTGCCCATCGCGATGTCGTTATCGATCTCGAGGAGACGGGCGAGATCGGTCACGCCCAGTTCGGTCATGCGCTGCCGGACGAAAGGATCATCCTGATGCTCCCGAAGCTTGTTAAGCACCGCGTCGCTCCGCGCGATAGAAGCGGTATACACCTTCGAAAAAGCGGCCCGAACGTTGGCCACGGAGCTCCTCCTCAATTTTCCGTACAGCTCGAGATGGGCCTTCCGGGCTTTGTTAACCTCGGAACGGCCGAACCACCGGAGCTTACGGCTCATCTGCTTGACCGAGGAACGATCGGCAACGGCCTGTTCGTAAAGGACCGAAACTCCGCGGTTTTCGATGGTCTCCCGCTCGGCCGCGGGCAGGGATTCATAATAAGTCCGGAGCGTGCGCTGCGTCTGCAACAGACCGCCAAGAACAAGCTCCGCCGCCGCGGCCTGCGCCCTGGCGATATCCGAACGCGATCCAGTAAACGACGGCTTATTGATCAGGGCCTCGATCTTTTTAGCCAGATCATTCCGTTTCGCACCGTCAAGCTTGTTCAGTTCCGCGACAAGGGCGCGGAGAGCCGCAACGCCCCCGGTGTCCGCGAGACCGAACATCCTGTTCAATTCCCTGATCAGAGACTTTTCATCGGTGATCGAGGCCGGATCGATATTGAGGAGGGCGAACAGCTTGTACAGAAGATCGATAGTCTCCATCTCCGCAAGCCGCGCTTCCGCCAAAGCGAACTCGGCCTGCAGTAAAACGGCTTGCGCTTCCGCGCCCGGAACATTCAAAGGCGCTTGCGCGGCGGTAAGCCGACGCTGCAGGTCAGCCAAAGCCTCTCTCGCACCCCGAAGGCTCAGGTTACGCTTTTCGGCTTCCTTAAAACCGAGGATCAGGGCGAGTTTCGGGATGTCGAACCTGATGATCGCCGTGCGGCCTTCTGAGCCGAATACCCTACGGCTTAACGCGAACATCCTGCGAGCTTCGCTGTTCCGGCCGGAATGTTCGGCGCCCTTTTCAAAATTCTGATCTTTGCGGACTTTCTCGGCGGCATCCCGCAACAGAGTCTGCTCCGAAGGCGAGCGCTTGATGAACCACGCGGCGAGGTCCGCGGGACTCTCCATCAGGGTGGCCGCCGTTTTCAGCAGGGCCTGAAGGCTCGCATCATCGGTCAATGTCTCCTCCTGAACCGCCCGGCCGAGCATACTCACGATGTCGCTTTCACTCCGGGTCGCGGCCTTATTGAGCGGTATTCCGTTCAAGGCCTGATAGACGCGAGAGATGGAGCCGAGCAGCTGACGATTCCGCGCGATACGCTGCTCGACATGGGCGATCCGTCGCTCCAGTTTCGGGGCCGGAGCGCGCAAATTCCTCATCTGGTCGCGAAGAACCTCAAGGAACTTCTCATCCTGCTGAAGAACGCTCAGGGTCTCATCATAATAGTCCTCGATCCTGTCGGCGTCGGCGACGGCCGAACGGATCAGTTCGCCGCCCACCATGACACGGTTCACCGAACGCGCCAGCTCCGCAAGCCAGGACTCCATATCCATGCGGATCTTTTCCGGCGACGCGAATTGAGACGCGAGGGACGGATCGGCGTCGATCCGGGCCTGGATCCGGGAGGCAGTGTTCTCCGCGATCCGCTGCTGCAAGGTCATGATATGTCCGGCGGCCTCACGGATGGCTTCCGCGGCAAACGGCATTTCGAGAGCTTCTACCGCCTCACGACTCGTTTTAATGACTGCCATGGCTTTCTCGCGCTCCTGCGAAACGGCGGTATATTCCTTCCCGGCCTGCTCCATTTCAGAGGCAATCGCGCCCAGACGCCGTTGTATATCTGCCTCTCTCCCCTTAACAATAGCCTCGTGCGTATCTCTTGCCAGTGCTATGTCTTCGGCCGTCATCCAGACCGGCTGTTCTTCCGTCAGGAACGGTATATTCCTGGCCTGTTCAAGCTCAGCCTGAAGCGTTTTCATTTGAGATTCAAGGTTCGCAACCGCCTTTTGAGCTTCGAGGGCCGAAGGCACCACGGTATCGTTCCGCGCGAGAAGAATCTTGCGGCCTTCCGCGATCTTGGCCTGAAGCGTGGAAACCATGGACTGACGGATCCGCTCCATCGCGGCGTTGATGATCGCCGCCCTGCGTTCCGGATCCCGGGAATCGGCCAGAAATCCGCGGATTTCTTCTTCCGTGTAAAGACTGTCGAAAGTCCAGTTATCCAGCTGTCTCTGCCAGTTCGCGGTGTCCAGGACGAAATTCAGCGTATGCCTCAGGGCGTCGCGGGCCACGACATAACCGGCATAGCCATCATCCTCGCGTAACGCGCCGGGATTCGCTTCAAAATAGGCCTGCAGGGCGGCCTCTTCGCCGGAATGGCGCCTCTCCTGCCATTTAACGAAATGCTCCGTGACTACACGGCGGGCCTCGGACCTGAGCTCATTTTCGGACATCGTTTCGAGACCGGCCATATTTTCCGTGAAAATACCCACCTTGGTGCGGCCGCTGATGAGCGCCACCAGGATGTCCTGGACTTTCTGCGGGTCGGCGTCCGTCTGCTGCTGAATGTGGTTGACGGTCAGAAGCGCGGCCCCGACAAGAAGATTCACGAACTCATCACTCCCGAAACTGAACACGCCCGTACCCTTGAAGGAAGGATCGAGCGACTGACGGAAGAACACGAGGTCCGAAGCGCTCATCACTTCGAGGGCATTCAGCACGCCGTTCATTTGGTCTTTCGCGAGTCCCTTCCGGCCGGACATCACACCGAGCTTCTCGAGCACCGCCCGCGCCTGTTTGCCGTCAACGCCGGCTGTGTTCGCGACCGCGAACTTGACGGAGAGCCGCATTTCCCGCAGACTCGTCACCGACTGGAAGCGGCCCATCATCCCCATGATCGCGTCGGACAAACGGGCCTGCATCTCGGGGGTCACCGTCACGCCTTCCGCCGTCAGGCTTTCGACGATCCCCCTGATGCCGAGGAACCGGCCGAGCAGTCCGAGACCTTTCGACAGGTTCGCCGAAGAGCGGATGGTGAGCGCGAGCTCGAACATCTGTTTCTGCGCCGACACCGGTTTCCCGAGCTCGGCCAGATCGAACGAACCCGCGTTCTCGATGAGGGCCTCACTCACCGCCTTCGCCATCGCGGGGCTCGAACTGGCCTTATCCATGAGATATCTCCCCGCCTTTTCACCAATCCCGAGGGTCTCGGCAAGCGCGGGCAGTTTCAAAATATCCGCCTCGGACTGCGCGCCCATCATCAGGAAGGTAACGGCCTCCCCGGTCGCTGTCGCGGCAAATTCGGAAAGGAGCGAGCGGAAGCGATCCTTAACGTTAGCCGCAAGCTCCGTGTACGCCGTCGGGACGTTTTCAGAGAACCCGAGCGCGATCAGGTTATTCCGGACCCCATCGTCACCGGCGTCAAGCTGTTGCATCATGATCGAGCCGTAGACGTTCCGGATGAAATCCTCGTTCGCTTTCTGTTCGCCCTTCACGCCCGAAACGAGCTCCGGCGAAGAAAGCATCAACCGCTGGGAAAACTGCCTGAGCTTGGACTGTTCCATGCCGGCAATGACCCGTGCCGTGGTCGCTTTCATGCCGCCGAAGCGGGTCAGAAAGTCGCTGAAGTTCTCAATCCCCGCGAACGCGGGAGCGCTTTGAGTCTGAGACTTGCTGAGCCAGATATCAAAAAGCTTCTCACCGAAAACGGAATATGAGCGTATCCCGGCATTGAGAATGAGAGACCTAACGGCTCCCGTACCGGCAGCCGAAAGATCACCCACAACCATGAAAGGCGATGATTTGACGGCATCCGCCGCCATTCTGAGTCCTTCTATCCCAAATTCGCGATAGAGGGCATTATTCACTCCCTCTTTAATGGCGTTCTCAAGCACCGTCAGATCCTGAATAGCATTCGCGTGGAGCACCCGCAGGGCAGACATGGCACCCAAAACGTCCCGCGCCGCACCTTGCGCGCCTTGCAGGCCCTGAATGGCCGCGAGAGCTTCCATCACCGCCTTGCCCGCGGCTTCGTAATTCTCGGCCGCAAGAACAAGAGCCGTTTCCGCAGCTCTTATATTCGTCTGCACGGTCCGGCCTTCCGGGGTGGCAAAGAACGCGGCGCCTTCACGTGTTTTCGCGATCTCGGTCATCCGCGCGTGGGCGGAGTGAACAGCCGTCACGAACTGCGCCCGCGACGCGGTAAAATGTGCGTTGTAGCGTCCGTCCGCCATATCCAGCAGTTCCACCGCGAACTCCTGGGTATCGCTGCCGAGGAACCCGAGGAACAGCTTGCCAAGGAGAGGTTCCTTGACAGCTTCCTCAAAGAGCCCCTTCCCGAAATTTTGCCAGAAAGACCGGATCAAGACGCTCCCCGCCGAGAAAGCGAATATCGCGGACCCGGCGCCAAAAAGCGATCCTATCCCGGTCGAACCAAGAATTTGACCGACCGCCGCGGCCGGTTTCGCGAACACCGATCCGATTTTTGCACCGACCCATCCAAATCCCCCTTGGACGGCCTGGGGAACGATCGCGGCGAACGTGAACGCCAGGGTGAAGAACCAGTGCTGGGGCGAAGCGAAATTTGCGGCCATCGCCTCGATGCCGGTCTGGGACTGAACGCTCGCGACCATCAACAACATGTCGCGTTTGAAACCGTCCCAAACACCGCGGAGCCCGCCGCGACCGTAAGACCAGCCGCCATCACGAAGCTTCAAAGCGAGACTGTCGACATTACCCACGGAAGGAACGATCATGCCTGCCACCCGGAGCGTGTACGAGAGCGTCGCGCCCATCTGGACCATCGTTCCCGCCAGGTGGATCGGATTGAGCACAGTGTTCTTCAGCGTTGTCATAACCCACGATCGCACAAACGCCCAGCCTTTCAGATTCGCGCCGACTTCCGCGAGTTTTCCCGCGCCGCCAAGCGCCACACCCAGCGACGCTCCGAAAGCGGTCAGGGACTGCCACATCCCGATATTGAATGCCATTTCCTGAAACCATGAAAGACTTGACGCCGTTCCGTCCATCTGCCCGGCTTTGCGGGCGGCTTCCTGCCATTCCATGCCGGCGGCAAGGTTCTTTTCGTATTGATCGGCCGCATAAGCACCGGTCACGATCGAAAACACACCGTACACGCCAAAGGCGACATTAGCCACCTTTAAAGAGGTGATAGCACCGGCGAGAATTTTCGTCTGAGCCGCCACGATTACCGTCGCTTGTGAAACCGCCGTGCCTGCCATACTGAGAACGCCACTCACGGCGAAGGCCGCGACGACGACCCACGCAATGGCCAAAGCAGCCTGACAATTGGCAAACGCACGCCCGCGTTCTTCTTTAAGGCTGGTATATGTTTCCGAAACGGTGCTCTGGAAAAAGAAATAGGTCTTCGCCGCGGCACGGGTCATCGCAGTGCTCCAGCGCTGAAGCGTCAGCGCGGAATCATTGACAACCGAGAGCGTGCTCGACCCCTGAACGGGATCACAGTAGAACTCATAGCGCATCCCCGAGCCGCCGATAAAGGAAAGCGCGCTCGAATTGTAATTCCCGCTGAAAACAAGATGTCCGGTCGGTGAGAAGCTCGCGCCCCGGATCATCTGCGCGTCAAGCGGCTGGCTTATATCGATGCCGGACCGGTAAACCCCGAGCTCGCCTGTCCTGACGTCCCGGCCAATGGAGTAGTTCTCGTATTTCGCTTTCGTGAAAAAGGAAGCCCAGTTCGCGTCGGTGACTTTCTGGATGCCGCCGCGCAACTCGTAACCGTTCGGCGTGGCGGCATACTCACGGTAATAATTCACGCCGTCGTTATTCGAGAAAATACCGAACCATTTGGAAGCTTTATCATTCAGAGAGAATTCGAGAATACCGTCTCCGGCGGCAGTCCTGCTGGAAAAGCCGGTGAGAAACTGGTCGATTTGGCGAACAACATCTCCAGTCCCGAAAATTCCGTAGATCCCAACCCCCTCGTCCATCGCATTGCGGACTTCACTCAAGGCACTGATTGGCAACACAAACGAATAGTCTCCCTCGGGGG
>MWBI01000008.1 GCA_002068945.1 Candidatus Omnitrophica bacterium ADurb.Bin314 | reverse complement strand
CTCCACCCCCGGGAGCTAGACCCCGGGCGTAGAGTGGGTGGAATAATCATTGACTGGGATTCATTTGGGTTAAAGATGTTGGGGGGGGCATGCGGATGCGGAAACATTGAAAGGTGTTCATTATTTATATTTACATATAGAAATTATTTATTGATTATTTATAATATCGAGATGCCGAACTATTTCAAATCCTGCACGGAAGCGTTTCTGCGCCTGTTTTATCCGGCAACCTGCGAGGTCTGCTCAATATCCCTCAGCCTTGAGGAGACATCGATCTGTAACGAATGCCGCACGAAACTACACGCCGCTGAACTCCCGCTTCCCGATACGTATCTCGCCGGACGGTTTGAATATCTTGACCATGTCTGGACCGTCTATGAATTCCGATCTCCCTTGAGGGAGATCCTTCACAGCATCAAGTATCAACACCAGGACCACCTGATGAAAACTTTCCGAAACAGTGCCATACGTCTTGCGCAGGCCATTACCGGAGAGTTCGATTATGACGCTGTTCTTCCGATCCCGATCAGCTATGCGGAACGGATCCGCCGTCAATTCAACCAGACGGAGCTGTTGTCGGCATTGGTCGCCCCCCATATCCGCCCGCGAATCCGAACGGGGATGCTAACAAAACGATGCTTTGTCCCCTCCCAAACCACCATGAGGAGGGAGGAACGGGCCATCAATATTTTCGGAGCCTTCAAGGTCCCCCGGTCATGCCGCCTCACCGGGCAGGCTTTTTTGATCATCGACGATGTCTTCACAACGGGAGCCACAGCCAATGAAGCGGCCAGGGTCTTAAAGGCCGCCGGCGCACGGCGTATCGACCTGTTCGCCCTGGCACGCGCTTCCGCAGGCCATCCTCGCGGGAAAGGAGCTTTGCAAACCGCGCCTGAAAAATAGTTTGAGATTCACAAGACCGACCGCTAGTATAGGGGCTCTCGATCACGACCCCCTCGCGCTGGCCAATACGCTACGGCAAGGGATTCATCCGTTCAGGAGGAAAACTTGAAGGTACTTGACCGTTATCTGGTGAGGGAGCTCGTTATCCCGATCCTTTTCTGCACGGTGACCCTTATCTTCCTCATCCTGATCGCCGATCTCTTCGACAACCTTGACGAGCTTCTCAGGAACAAAACACCGTTCCTCGTCATGCTGAAATACTATCTCTGCCTCATCCCGATGGCGTTCAGCCAGACCATTGCCTGGTCCGTGTGGCTCGGGACCATTTTCCTGCTCGTGAACCTGGGGGTTCACAACGAACTGATCGCAATGAAAGCGGCGGGGCTCAGGATCATCACGATCGTCCGCCCCCTCATTTTTCTCGCGCTCCTGATCGGAATCATCACCTTCCTGGTCAGTGACCGGATCGTGCCCCCGACCTACAAGACCGCCAACGAACTGCTTGAGATCTATATCGAAAAGAAGAAAGGCTCCTCTGAGGAAAAGTCCCTCAAAAACGTCACCTATTATTCCGGAGGGAATATCCTTTACTACTTCCGGAAGTTCTCGCCGAAGGCACGCACCGTGGAGGACGCGATCATACTCTGGATCGATCCCGTAACCCATCACACGACGCAAAAGGTCTTCGCGAAAGAAGGAACATTTTCGGATGGGAACTGGCTGTTCAAGGGGATCACGGAATATCAGACGGACGTACAAGGCGCGGTGCTGGGCAGTCCCGTGACAATCCCTGAAAAAAATTATATTGATGTCAGGGTCACGCCGCGGGATCTTGTCATGTCAACAAGCGAAAGCATTTATCTCTCCTATCACGAGCTGAAATACACCATCGACAAGCTCAAGGAGAACGGCATCTCCGTTTATTCGGAAAGGGTGGACTTGTACGACCGTCTGGCGGCGCCCTGGAAAGGTCTCGTCATGATGTTGCTCGCAACCCCCTTCCTCGCTTCCATTCACACACGGAAATCGATCGCTCGAAATGTCCTGATCTGCGCGGGTCTCATTTTCGCGTACCACGTGTTCGGGGCGGTCAGCATCGCCTTGGGAAAATCGGGGAAACTCCTTCCGTTCCTGAGCGCCTGGGGCGGCAACATCGTCTTTGCGACCTTCGCCTTTACCCGGTTCGATCGGGCGAATTACTAATCCCCAAAAACAAAAACTGAAAACAAAGCCCCGAACAAGGGACTTGTTTTCAGTTTTCAACCTTCAGTCTTGTTTTTCACATCGCCCGGTGGTAACGAGATAACGCCGCCGGCCAATTGCGCGGGGACCGCGATCACAGCATTCTTTCCGAAAAGCGATCCGAGCGTCGCCTGCGCCCTCGCGATCGCATCCTGCTGATCCGCTTCCTGAAGAGCATTTTCATAGGCAGCCTCTTTGCGCGGGTCCGGAGAGAGGGACGCGAACACAACCGATGAGCCCAAAAAACAGGATACGGCAGACAAAACGGCGAGCTTTTTTGCAAAATCCATAACGCTCATCCCGCCTCATATCCTGGTTCCGGAAGGGATATGGGCCCCCTTGGGAATGATGACGATCCCGTCGCGGATGTAATAGTTGTCCCCGTCCTTTTTATCCAGACCACGGCTGTTCGTGATCTGAACGTTATCCCCGATCCCGACGTTCTTGTCGAGGATGCAGTTCTCGATCAGGCAATTCCTGCCGATCCCGATTTGCCGGTCTTCACCCGGCTTCGGCCATTCGTGATAATCATTCCCCATCAGGATACTTCTCCGGATCACCGTCCCCTGCCCCACAACAGACCGTAATCCGATCGTGCAGTGCTGGATCTTCGCGCTGGTCAGGATACAGCCCTCGGACATCAGCACATGGTCCAGTTCGGTCTTGATGATCCTGGACGGCGGAAGGAACCGCGGACGCGTAAACACACGACTATCCGGCATGAGAAAGCTGAACGGCGGATTATGCTGCGTCATTTCCATACTCGCCTCATAGAAACTGCCGATTGTCCCGATGTCGCGCCAGTATCCCGTATGGATGTAACCAAAGACCTTGAACTTCTCGATTGCCTTCGGAATGACCTCCTTGCCGAAATCCTTTTCGTTTCCCTTGAGAACATCCAACAAAACGTCCCGGCGAAACACATAGATCCCCATCGACGCGAGATACATCGGATTCTTCGACTTGACCCGGTAGAGATCACAGAGGTTTTTGGGCATAACATACGGGGAGGTATCGTCATCCTTCCCGGGCTTCTCGATGAAGCTGGTGATCCGTCCCTCTTTTGTCAATTTCATAATCCCGAACCCTTTCACCACTCGCTCCGGCACCGGGATCGTCGCGACCGTCACGTCCGCCTTTTGCATTTCATGAAATCCGAGAATCTCGCGGAAGTTCATGCGGTAAAGATGGTCCCCCGAAAGGATCAGGAACGTATCGACGGCCTCGGCACGATAGTGTGGCAGGCATTTACGAACGGCATCGGCCGTGCCCTGGAACCAGTCGGTGTGTTCCGTCGTCTGTTCGGCGGCCAGCAGCTCAACACTCGTCTTGGTGAACGCCTCATAGGGATAGGTGCGATGGATATGGCGGTGAAGCGAGGCCGAGTTGAACTGGGTTAACACATAGATGAGCCGGAGTCCGGAGTTGATCGCGTTCGAGATCGGAATATCGACAAGGCGGTACTTACCTCCGATCGGAACGGCCGGTTTGGAACGGTAACTCGTAAGCGGGAAAAGCCGCTTCCCCTGTCCTCCGCCAAGAATCAATGTCGTCACTTTCCCGACCATGATAGCGTCTCCCCCATATTTTCCTGCTGAAAATGCTTCCAGAGAACTTTTCGGAACGTATCGTTCTCCTCCATGAGAAGGAATAGCCGCGAGCGGAGTTTTTCGACAAACGCCTCACGGTGCGGATATTGTTCCTGATTGACAAAAAGATCGATCCGTCTGATGTGGACGTCAATCTGCGCCATGTTCCTCCGAATCTGTTGCTTGACGATACGCACTTCCTCAGGCGTGTACTTTTCCGCTTCCGGCACAAGCGTCTTGGGCTGCGCCGCCGGAAGATCATACCCCACATGCAGGATCATTTCGCATACCTCGTGATGATGTCCGAGAGTCCGTGGAGAAACTCGGTTTTCAAATAAATCCGGTCACAACCGGCCTGTTCAGCCTCATTTTTCACCGCAATCCGGGATCGACTCACAAATCCGACGAGCGGCACACTTCTAAAATCGGCATTTCCGCGCATCTCGTTGAGCGTTTTATAGGCTTCGACCTCGAGGTTATCAAAATCGAGCACGGCCAGAAATGGCCTCAGCTCACGGACGGACGCCATAAACGCTCCCGCATGGTCGAAATTCCGCGCCTTGAGCCCGAAGCGCGCGGCGCATTTCACAAGATGTCCGGCGATCGTGAGGTCACGGACCAGTCCATACATCAGACTCCCCGCCCGGACCAGTCCGGAATCAAGAGGATCGTAGCTCATGGGACCGGATCTTTCGACGTGACCTTCCGGAGCACCGCAAGCTTGGCCTGGGCGTCGTTCCGCAACGATTCCGGCCCCCGGACCGTCGCCAGGTCCCGAGCCGCGTCCTCATAATCCCCTTTTTTTATCCTGGCGAGCGCGTCCTGATAGGTCGCAACGGTTTTCCGGTATTGACCGATCTCAAGATCGACCAGGATATCCCGTTTCTGAGCAAGATCCTCACGGACACGCAAGAGATCGGCCGCCGTTGCCGGGGCTGTCGCGGTAAGATCCGCCATCGCGCGCTGGATATCCTGGTCCACGAGATTGATCGCTGCGGGGTAAGCGGGCGGGTTGACCTGCTGCCGCGCGGCATCCTGGGCCTGAGCGACAACCGGCGCGACCTGATCGACCGAACGAAGGGCCTCATCCCAGTTCCCTGCCTGGAGGGAATTCATCAACGCGGCGTAGGAGACCGCGACCTCGGACTCCTTCGCGCGCTGTCCCTGTTCCACAAGACTCTGGTTCAGGGCGCCGATCTTGGAAAGCGTATCGTTGATGAACGGCTTCAGCATGGTAAGCGCAACACCGCGATGTTTCTGGACATTGGTGGAATAAAGCGGGAACCCGAGCGACTCGACCAGAAGGTTACGAGTCGAGAGGAGATCGCCTTTGGCAAAGACATCCCCCGCGGCAAGGTATTTGTCCCTGAAGAGGTCTTTCAGCTTGTTTTTGTAGCTTCGGGGCAACGTGATTTTATAAAAACGTTCCTGCTCCGAGAGCATTTGTTCATATTGCGGAAGGGTCCACGAAGGCGCCGGAAGCTGCCCGGACCACCCCGTTTTGAATTTGACCGCCCGCAGAAGCACTATCTTTTCGGCTTCACTCGGCTGCGGTTTGTCAGGGGTCGGGACGACACGCTCGAGCAACGTTTTCTCCTCCGGGGTCAGGACAGGACCCGGGACCGTCGATGATCCGGCGTTTTTTGTTTCGGTCCGCTCGACCCCGCTGATCGAAACGGTCCGGCCCTTTTCCGCGGTATGCCTGGACAGCTTCCCGTAAAGACCATAGGCGAGATAACCGGCACCCAAAAGCACGGCAAGAAAGAAGAGGACTTTCAGGAATATCCGGAGGAATTTCAACCCATTCCCGAGCGACGGATGTCCCGAAGATGCCGCGGAACCGATATGCCCGATCTGTTCCGAAACCTCCGTTTCGTCCTTTCTTCGGACAGATGAGGACCAGAAACAAACGGGACATTCTTTTGCCTCAGGAGTCTCGAGGGTAAAAGACTTGCCGCAATGATCACAAGTGAACTGATAATTCGCCATGCGTGGGATTATACACGAAGCTTTTTTCCCTGTCAGCGTCTCGTCTCCTCTCTGTCATGGAAGAATCTGAACGGGCGTGAACCGGATTATGCCGAGACAGAGACGGCTCGGGAGGAAAGGAACAAAAGCTCCGCTTGTTCCGGGAGTGGCGACGTCTCCGGGACAAGCCCTTCGTAGCCCGGGATCGGCCATCGGTCAAACCCCGCTAGGGGCCCGAATGAGGGAAGAAGGGTCTGAGGTGTCGATGCCCCGATGAAAAGGAAAGCGGCCCGAAGAGTCAGGGCGACTCACAGACATGGAAAAGAAGTCATGCATGCGAGTCGTCATGGCGCTCACTCCGGCAGCGGCCGGAACCCTCGAGAGGTTGGAAGCGACGCTAACTCCCGGGCTCAGTTCAATCCTGATGAGGGCGAGAAACCATGGGGACTTGGGACGCTCCTCCCCCGCTCTTCGCAAGATAAACCGAAAGAAGAAGTTAGAGAGATGATTCAAAGGAGGCAAACCCCGGTTTTATTGACCGGACGGGATTCGCACTGCGGTCTGCTCAAGGATATTGATGACCTCATTGGCAGGCAGCGGTTTGCTAAACAAATATCCCTGCAGGATATCACAACCCTGGGACTTCAGGATCTCAAGCTGTGCCTTCTCCTCCACCCCTTCGGCCACGACCTCGAGTTTCAAGCTATGAGCCATCGAAATGATCGCCTGGGTGATGGCGCGATCATCGGCATCTGTCACAATATCACGCACGAACGACCTGTCGATCTTCAGCATGTCGATCGGGAAGGTCTTCAGATACGTGAGCGAGGAATACCCCGTTCCGAAATCATCGATGGTGATGTGGCAGCCCATCTCCTTGAGCCTGCGGAGAGTTTCCGTCGTATCCTCGAGATGTTCCATGATGGTGCTTTCCGTAATCTCCAGATCCAGCGAAGTCGGATCGATGCCCGTTTGCCGGAGAATGCTCATCACCATATCGACCATGTTCACATAGTGGAACTGGCGGGCCGAAAGATTGACCGAAACCCGAAGGGAACGGAACCCGTCATTTTGCCATATCCGCTTCTGTTCGCAGGCCGTCCGGAGAACCCACTCCCCGATCGGATGAATCAGGCCGATATCTTCCGCGATCGGAATGAATTCCAGTGGAGGGATCGAACCCAGGTCGGGATGCTGCCAGCGGATCAGAGCTTCCACACCGCTCACCTTGCCGGTTCTCAAGTCGAGCTGCGGCTGGTAATGAAGCAGGAATTCGTTTTTCTCCAACGCGCGTCGGAGGCTGTTTTCGAGCACGAGGCGCTCGAAGCTATTGTTGGCAATGGCCGACGAATAAAGCTGATAGCGGTCCTTGCCTCGGTCCTTGGCCAGATGCATCGCCGCATCCGCGTTTTTGATCAGCGAAGAGGGATCCTCCCCATCCTGGGGGAAAATCGCAATTCCGATGCTGCATGTCGTGAAGAGCTCGTGCTCCTGGATATGGAAGGGCGACTTGAAAACCATAAGGAGCTTATTGGCGACAGTTTCAGCGTGTTCCGGCTTCACAATCCTCGGCAAAAGGAGCATGAAATTACCGCCGCCGATGCGCGTGATCGTGTCCGACTCATACATGGTCTTCTGGAGACGCATCGAGACCGCCTTGATCAGTTGATCGCCGATCGCATGGCCCAACGTATCGTTGATCCTCTTGAAATGGTCCAAGTCCATAATCAGCACGGCCCCCATCTCCTTTTTGCGGCGGGATTCCTTTATGGCCTGGTCCAGACGGTCCGTAAAAAGCTCACGATTCGGAAGATTGGTCAACGAATCATAATAGACCAGCTGATGAAACCTTTCCTTTTCCTTGGCACGTTCGGTGATGTCGAACATTACACCGTCGACATGGGTCACCTTCCCTCCCAGGCCCAGAATGCCGCGCCCCTGCTCATGAACCCAACGAAAATCCCCGCTCGGATGACGAATCCTGTAATCGATATTGAAGGCGGTCGCCGACTGCACGGCCTTATTGAAAGCCTCACGGACAATTTCGCAGTCCTGCGGAAACACCAAATCGAAATATTTCTGGATACTCTGCTGGTTCAAGTCCCGATCCTGCACCCCTGCGATACCCTCGATCCCGGAACTGATGAACTCGATCTCCCAGACACCCGAGGCATTCAGGCTGTAACGGTAAACCGCCCCCGGGATATTGGACACGAGGCTTTTAAAACGCTCTTCCTTGTCGATCAAGGACCTCTGGGATTTTTGGTGTTCCTGATAATACTTTTGAAGCTCCGCCTGCGCCTGATGGCGGTTGAACGCATAAAGAATGCTCTTATTGAGCAATTCCCGGTCAAAACTTCCCTTTACGAGATAATCCTGAGCGCCTTGAGAAATAGCATTTGACGCCAGATCACGATCATCCACCCCCGTTAATATGACCACCGGAGTCTGGGGAGAAGCGTGGCGAACAGCCGTAAGTGAGTTCAAACCCGAACTGTCGGGAAGCGTGAGGTCTAGAAGAATGATGTCTATGTCGCCGAGCTTCAAACGGTCAATGCCAGACTGGAGCATTTTGGAACGGACGACCTCGAACGCGGGCGCGTTGCACTGAAGCAGCCGTTCATTGAGAAGGACAAAATAATTCGGATCGTCCTCAATGAGCAATATTCTTAATTTTTTGCTTTGTGTCGTAATTACATTGACCTATTTATAGCAAGAACATCCTTTGTTCTCTATTGGCACCTTTCTAATAAAATAATATCATCTTTATCTGTATCTGCAAGCATCAAACTATAAATATTTAATATGTGTAGTATAACATTTCTACAAACCATTTCTATAAACTGAGAGCTGCTGCTATTTGATAAAAATGCCTCGCAGGAGTTGGAACCCTGGATTCAGAGCATCACCCCCCTGCGGGCTTGTTTACCGCAATTCCCAGGATCCGCAAGCATGACATTAAAACCGGAAGTCCGGAAGGCCCGCCGTTTCATGTATGGCACCTTTCGTCCCATCATGGGTTCAGAAAAGAATCCCCCTCCTGCGGCACGCATCACAAGTTCCGGCATTGCGGGAAAAACACCCCCGCCAGGATATTTATTCCTTTCAGGATGGAGAACATCGACAGCATGATACCAGGATAGTAACGCGATCGCGCACGCGGGAATCTGTTCCGATCGGAAGGAAAAAGGGACAAAACAGTGGGGAGTAGTGGATTCGAACCACTGAAGGCATAAGCCAACAGATTTACAGTCTGTCCCCTTTGGCCGCTCGGGC
>MWBI01000007.1 GCA_002068945.1 Candidatus Omnitrophica bacterium ADurb.Bin314 | reverse complement strand
CCGCCGGTCCATTGCAGCCAGCGGCGCGGGATCGCTCTTCCGCAGAACCTTCCGACAATCCAGAGGACAAGCGTGACGCCCAAAGCCCCCCGGATAAGGGAAGCGTACGTCCCGCCCCAGAAAACACGGACCGCGGGGTGATCGGGAAAGACGAGGATCGCCACGGAAAGGACCGCGATAAAAAAAAGAAAGGCTATAGTGACCGCGTAAGCGCGCGAGACCGGATTCATCTCTTTCATTTTCCTTCCCCCTGCCGTTTTTTCCCGAAGAATCTTCGCCGGCACGCCAAGCATATCACGATTTTTCCGGATTTTCACGGTCCGCGGATCTTTCGCGCAAGGATTATTTTTCGCCGGAAATTTTTCTTTGAATTAGCGATTGACTTCGCTTTCTCGGGTGCTAAAATCCCACCCGCTCGATTCGGTTCTTTAATATTCTTCGGAATTTTTTTACAAAAATTTTTCAGAGCTTCAAAACCGCCGGAACTTCGCTCCGGATTCCGGACGGTTCAAAGACACGGCACGGAGCAACGCTTGAACTGACACGATGAAAATCAGAAACTTTGTTTCAGTAGAAGTTTTCGCATCGAATACTACATATAGTATTTCTCCTTCCATTAATTCACAAAATATAGTAAAGGTTTTAAAAAGCCTTTACCGGAGGCGCTCCCAATGAGTAATAAAGAAGACAGAAAAAGCTCGTCCGTGATCACTAATTCTTCCGGAAAAGGCATCGAAATCCGCCGTTATTTCACGCGCGCGGGCGTCAATCCCCTCGACGAGGTCAAATACACGCGGCGCAGCTCCGTGATCACGAACCCGGACGGTTCAGTGGTCTTCAGGATGGAGAACGCCGAAGTCCCGGAATCCTGGAGTCAGCTCGCGACCGATATCGTCGTCTCCAAATACTTCCGCAAGGCAGGCGTCCCCGGGACGGGAAGCGAAACGAGCGTCCGCCAGCTTGTTCATCGCGTCGCCCACTCGATCCGGCTTGCCGGGGAGCGGCTCGGGAATTATTTCCGGACCGGGGAAGACGCCCAGGCCTTCGAGGATGAGCTCCTCCACCTGCTCGTGGAACAGAAATGCGCCTTCAACTCCCCCGTCTGGTTCAACTGCGGGCTCGACCTCTACCATATTAAAGGAAGCGGCGGCAACTGGTACTGGGACCCCGAAACGGATTCGGTGCACGAAACGACGGATGCCTATGCCCACCCCCAGTGTTCCGCCTGTTTCATTCAGTCCGTGGAAGACGACCTGATGTCGATCTTCGACCTGGTCAAGAACGAGGCACGTCTTTTCAAATACGGCTCCGGTACGGGCACCAATTTCTCGAAGATTCGCGGACGCATGGAAAAACTCTCGGGCGGCGGCACCTCGTCCGGCCTCATGTCTTTCCTCGAAGTGCTCGATCGCGGGGCAGGCGCCACGAAGTCCGGCGGCACGACGCGGCGCGCGGCAAAGATGGTCTGTCTCGACATGGACCATCCCGAGATCGTGGACTTCATCAACTGGAAAGTCCGCGAGGAACGCAAGGTCGCGGCGCTGATCGCGGCCGGCTATTCCTCCGACTTCAACGGAGAGGCCTACAAGACCGTCGGCGGCCAGAACGCCAACAATTCCGTCCGCATCTCCGATGAGTTCATGAAATCCTGCATGGAAAACGGCAAGTGGCAGACGACCTTCCGAACGACAGGCCAGGTCTGCGATACCTACGACACGCGCCACCTGATGCGGCAGATCTCCTTCGCCGCATGGGCCTGCGCGGACCCGGGCGTCCAGTTTGATACCACGATCAATGACTGGCACACCTGTGCCGGCACCGGCAAGATCCGGGCCTCGAACCCCTGCTCGGAGTTCATGTTCCTGGACAACACCGCCTGCAACCTGTCCTCCATCAACGTGATGAAGTACCTGAACGAGGACGGGACCTTCGATATCGAGGCCTTCCGCCACACAATCCGGGTCTTCACGACCGCCATGGAAATCATCGTCGATCACGCATCCTACCCGACGAAAGAAATCGCGCAGAACAGCCATCTCTACCGTCCTCTCGGGCTCGGCTACGCGAACCTCGGCACGCTGCTCATGGTCTCGGGCATTCCCTACGACAGTCCGAAGGCCTTCGCGATCTGCTCGGCCATCACGGCGATCATGACAGGTCACGCCTACAAGACCTCGGCGGAACTCGCGGCCGCCAAAGGACCGTTCACCGAATACGCCAGGAACGAATCCTCCATGCTGCGCGTCATCGAAAAGCACCGTGCCGCCGCCTATCAGATCCCCTCCGAGCACTGCTGGGACGACCTGCTCAAGGCCGCGCAGGAGGACTGGGACCTCGCGCTCGAGTTCGGCAAGCACCACGGCTACCGGAACGCCCAGGTCTCCGTGATCGCCCCGACCGGGACCATCGGCCTTCTGATGGACTGTGATACGACCGGCATCGAACCGGATTTCGCGCTCGTGAAGTTCAAGAAGCTGGCCGGCGGCGGGCACTTCAAGATCATCAATCAATCCGTGCCCGAGGCCCTCAAGCGGCTCGGATACAGTGCGGTCGAGGTCCAGAATATCGTCGAGTACATCCAGGGTACTGCGAGACTCGATGGCACCCCGTGGATCAACCGCGAGACGTTGACTGAAAAGGGTTTCACGACCCAGGATCTCGCGAAGATCGAGGCGGTCCTGCCCTCGGTCTTCGATCTCGGTTTCGCGTTCACGAAATGGACGCTCGGCGAGGAAACCCTGAAACGTCTCGGCTTCAAGCCGGAAGACTATAACCGGCCCGATTTTAATCCCCTCGAAACCCTCGGTTTCTCTCATTCCGAGATCGAAGAGGCCAACAACGTCATCTGCGGCATGATGACGATCGAGGGCGCGCCGCACCTCAAGCACGAGCATCTCCCCGTCTTCGACTGCGCGAACAAGTGCGGCAAGTACGGCAAGCGCTATCTTGAGGCGATGTCGCATGTCCGCATGATGGCCGCGGCGCAGCCTTTCATCTCGGGCGCGATCTCCAAAACCGTGAACCTGCCGAACGAAATGACCGTCGAGGAGATCGAGGACATCTACATCCAGGCGTGGAAGATGGGCCTCAAGGCCGTCGCGCTCTACCGGGACGGCTCCAAATTGTCCCAGCCTCTCAATACGAAATCCAAGGAATCCGCGGGCGAGAAACCGGAGACGCCGAAACTGGAACGGAAACGGCTCCCGAAAAAACGGATCGGCATGACCGTGGAGGCCAGGGTCGGCGGTCAGAAGGTCTACCTGCGAACCGGCGAGTACGCCGACGGCGAGCTCGGCGAAATCTTCATCGATATCCACAAGGAAGGCGCGGCGTTCCGCTCAATGATGAACTGCTTCGCGATCGCCGTTTCGCTCGGTCTCCAGTACGGCGTTCCGCTCGAGGAATTCGTGAACGTGTTCACCTTCACGCGTTTCGAGCCGCAGGGCATGGTGGAGCATCCGAACATCAAGATATCCACCTCAATCGTGGACTACATGTTCCGCGTGTTGGGGATGGAATACCTGGGTCGCACCGACTTCGTCCAGGTGCCGCCCGACCCTTCGACACTGGCCATCGCCCGAAAATCCCAGCCCTTGGCCGAGACGCCCGTGAAGACCTCCGCGCAAACGCCCGGCAAGGAACTTTCCAAAGGCAAGGCATCCGGAGCCAACGAGCATCTTTCACAGATGATGGGAGATGCGCCGTTCTGTCCGAACTGCGGGCATGTCACGGTAAGGAGCGGGGCTTGCTACAAGTGCCTGAACTGCGGGAGCAGTCTGGGCTGTTCCTGATCCGCGGTTCCGGTCTTCACGCCGCCCGGTCCTCCCCGGAGGGAAGACCGGGCCTTATCCAGGGCGAGCCCCGTCAAGCCGTCGCGGCCTGAGGCGGGTAGATCGCCACTTTCCTTTGCGCGTTGGACAGGGCGGGTCCGCTCTTGAACGGACTCTTTGACACATCGCGCTCGACCTTGAGGACCCTGATGGGACCTCTCGGCTGGGAGATGTCCCTGGGCAGGATCAGCTCATTGTGGATGAGCGTCGCGCCGGCCACACCCTCAAAAGCCTGGCGGAGCATCCATCCCGCGGCGCCGGTATAGCCGTTCCAGATCATGCGCCCCGGCTCGAACGTCGTGAGGAAGTCGGCCGGCTGTTTGTTCGGCTGTCCGCCGTAGATTTCGATCTCCTCCGGCGTCACGTGAGCGAGCGGCGAGATCTTCGACCAGAGACGGAACGACGTCGCGCGGTATTCGTCCGCTTTCGCGCGATCACCGCGTTTCTCGTATTCCTCGGCGATCAGGCGCGCGGCACGGACAAGCCACTGGACACCGTGGCAGTACATGCCGTTCTCGCGAACGCCTTCGGGATACTTGCTGCTCCGTCCGAGGTACGGCTTCGTGTCCTCACGCAGGGCCGGCCATCCGAGGAGGATGACGCTGCCGCGTTCAAGAACCGAAAGGGCCGTGTTGAAGATGGTGACCCCGCGATCGAAGTTGATCCCTGTATAGACCGACCAGGCGGCCGTCAGGGCATCGATCTCCCACACCCCGCTGTCCTTCACGCCGATCTCGGTGCCATCGTCGTGAATCGCGCGAAGGTAGCGGTCACCACGCCAGGTCTTCTCCAGCGCCGTGGCCAGGTCCTTCATTTTCGCGGTGTAATGTTCCTTGCGTTTCACGCCATCCTTGCGCTCGATCGCCGGAAGCATCTCGCGCAGGATGTAATAGAGGAAGAACCCGAGCCACACGCTCTCGCCCTTCCCCCCGCTGCCGATCTCGTCGAGACCGTCGTTCCAGTCGCCGACACCCATGAGAGGAAGACCGTTCCGTCCCATGCGGTGATCCAGGACTGTGTCGATCGACCGCATGCAGTGGCGGTAGACCGTGTCGGCCCGGGTCGAACGTCCATAAAGGGCGCCCCACCCGTGCTTGTTCTTCGGGAGCGGCGCGAACGGGAACTCGGACGTCACATACGACGTCATCTCGTCCAGGATCGTGTCATCGCCCGTGATGCGGATGTACTCGCCGACCCCCCACGCGATCCAGAGCAGGTTGTCGGAGGCGTGCGACCGGCACGAAAAGGCCGAACGGCCGTCCGTCAGCGTGAAGAACCAGTGGAACACGTCGCCCTCGATGAACTGCTGGGAGGCATGCAGGATGATTTGCTTGCGCGCGAGCGCGGGGTCCACCCATGTGAGGTTGACCGTATCCTGCAGCTGGTCGCGGAAGCCGAACGCGCCGCTCGTCTGGTAGAAACCGCGGCGGGCCCAGATGCGTTCCGCGAGGGCCTGATATTTCAGCCAGTTGAGGTAACGATCGAACTCGGGCTGGTTCGTCTGAAGCGTGGTCGTGCCCATGAGCCCAAGCCACCATTTCCGGGTCTCATCAAGCGTCGTCTTGACCATCTCCATATTCTTGTACTTCTGGACCAGCTGGATCGCATGCTTCCTGTGGTCGGTCTGCCCGAGAATGATGGCGACCGTGCGCTCCCCGCGCGCCGGGACTTCCAGCGTCCCGACAAAAGCCGCGACCTGCGCATTATCGGTCATTTGCAGCACATCCGGTTCCGCGCGCTCGACAAAATAGGGGTCCACGGGACCCCGCCCGCTTCCAAAGAAGCAGCCGCGTTTTGTCGTGACGTTATCCGCCGGAATCGACATCGAAACGAAGGCCGACCCGGTGCGGAAGGTGTTCCTCGGATTTTCGAAGAAAAGGGCGTCCAGCGCCTTGTCGTACTTCGTAACGAGCGGGCCCGAACGTTCCGGCTGGAACGCGAGCGCCATCTGGAAATACGGGGCGACGCGGATCTTGCGCGCCTGGTCCTCGTGGTTGCGGACCGTCAGGAGGTAAACCCCCATCGGGTCTTCCGTCGGCACGAACACCGTCAGTTCGGTCGAGAGGTTCCCCTTGGACATCCGGAAAACCGCCGTTCCGTCCACGCCGAATTCGCACTCGTTCTTCGCGGCCGTGTCGTTCAGCGGGTGATGCGTCGGCGAATACCACTCACCGCGGTCCGGCTCATACAGGTAGATCGCCTCCGACGGGATCTCACGCGTCACCGTGTCCGGCCAGTCGGGCGTCACGCGGTTCTGCTGGGAATTCCCGTTACAGGAGGTGTGAAGACCGCGATTCGTGACCATCACGGAATGCACGGGGTTCGCCATGCCGTGATCGAACGGGCGCGGCGTGTAGGGGGTCTTGACGAGCAGCCGGTCCCCGTCGTTCTTGAATTCGTAATAGGGCTGCGGGGTTCCCTCCGGAATCTCGCCATGACCGATCAAAAGCGCGTGCTTTTTCGGCTGGAACGCGGACGGGATTTTTTTCGGGTCCGGCTTCAGGTGCTTCGCGATCATCTCAAGCGCCTGTTCTTTCTTTTTCGCGTAGCCGATCATGAGTTTCACGGTCTTTTTCGCGCCGGCGGCAAGCGGCAGATGGATCAGGAAACTGCCGATCGGATCGAAAGTCGGGCAGGCCGGCGTGTCCTTCGCCTCGAGAAAATCAAGCGTCTCGACGATCCGCGGCGACCAGATGCTGCGCGCGCGGCCGATGAAATCGACGCGCCCCGTCAGGAAGCCTTCGGGGGCGATATCGGACGCGAGGAATCCCATGGACTTCGTGCTCTTGTTCCAGGAAAGCATCGCGTTCGAGGCGTTCACGTACTGCATCTCGGGATAAAGCCGCTGGTACTGCGTGTGGAAACGGTCATGCATCCACCCGTTCAGCACCCATTCGAGGTACGGGACGACCTTGAGCTGGCGCTCGCGGTCCGTCAGGTTCTCGACGGTAATGCTCCAGATCTCGGCCGTGCTGTCCTGGTCGGGCAGCGTGATATCGATCGAGGTCCGGACCCCCTGGTTCGAGTTCGTGATCCGGAGCGTGTCGTCGACCTTTTCGGCCTTTGAAGGAGCGAAATAGCGTTCCGGGAAATTGCCGGCGACCGGCCACGCCCGTTCGGCGCTGTCCGGGGCCTTGCCGGTATCCACGAGATAAAGAACGCGGCCGCAGGGATCAACAAGGTCATAAGAACGGCGGGTGACGTCGCATTCCTTGTTGATGACTTCCCCGTAGACCTCGGTGTTCTCTTTCATCGTGATGCGGTACTCGCGATTCGCGACCGTGTAGCTTGCGATCTTCCGCCGGGCCGCGCGCCGGTGAAGTTTCCGGACGATCATGGAAACAACCGAAAAAAGAACCACCGCGGCGGCGATCAGAAGCACGAGCTGCGGCCAGGACATCGACTGCAGCGCGGGGATCAATCCCTTGCCGCGATGCGCGTTCTGGATCTTTTCGGCCGTCCCCCAGACCTCGTCCCACTGCGCTCCGCGCGGAAGATAGAACGGGATCAGAAGCGGCGCCCACGTCGTGAACCGTTTGACGCCTTCGGGAATGTAGCGCTGGGCGGCCGCGGGACCGATGAACCGCGCAACCTTTTCATCCAGCTTGTCCATCCCGAGAAAGCTCAGGTTCACGAGCGTCGCGACGCGAAGCCCCATGTGGTCCATCCAGATCAGGATCCGGAAGAAATCAAAGGCCAGAATCCAGACGAAGATCTTGAGGCTCCATTCCTGGAACGCAGGCGCGGACATCGTGAAGCTGTTCCACGTGGCGATACAGGTGCGGATCAAACCGTCCTGGTTATACCACGTCGCGACCGGCATCATGCGCAGGAACGTGTAGATAATCGGCGACATCCAGAGACCCCAACGAAGGACGTAGATCATCAGTTCGGTCAACTGGGCGAGACCCGCCTTCGAGAAGAAGAACTTGATCGGGGTCTTGTCCTTGTCGAAGAACGCCTGCATGAACACCTTGTTGATAGCGAAAAGCCACGTGGCAACCGACCACTTGATGACGCCGTCGAGGGATTCCGTAAAAAGCAGTTTGACGCCGCCCCGGCAGAACCCGAGGTCCACCTGCCCCCATTTGCTGATCAGAACCGGCTGCACGTAACGGCCTTCGCTGCTGAAATAAGGGTACATCGTCGGGGTCATCCGGCCGGTCGCGTCGAAGGAAGGATAGGAGGCGATTTGCGCAGTCGTAAAATGCGACGTGATGTAAAGGTTGAATTTGTAGATGACGACCGCGACCTGCTGGGCGTCCATATAGAAGGCCAGCATGCCGCCGAGGAAACCGCCAAGGAGCGAATCGATAAAATAAAGTCTCCAGGACTGAACCTTCCCGCAACCTTTCATCATGTAAACAAGGTCGCGGAAAAAACTGATGCCGCCGGATGCGAGAAACCCGATCATGAGCCCGAAGAGAATACGATCCGAGGTCGACCGATGGATGTAACCCTGCACGATCATCGCGGCGATCCCGAAACCGGCTACCGCGCCGCGCGCGTAAAGCACGCGGTTCCGGTAGCTGTAGGCGAGCCGGTCAAAGAACGGCATGCTGCCGTCAAAGCTTTCGATAATGGTCTTCGCGAACGGGAACACGATCGCCCCGAGCAGGATGCCGATCACGTACGGGAATGAGGCCATGACCTTCTGCGCCGCCGGCATCATGAAGATCGTCGCGAGCACGTAGAGGATCGTCATCAGGATGCCGCTGTACGCCATGCCCTTTTTCATACCGGTCGTAACGTTCCTGAAAATGGTGTCCCCGGAAGGGGCGATATGTTTGCCGCCATCCAGGAGGATACCGGTCACGAGGTAGACCTCTCCCCAAAGACCAGCGAACGAAAGGACGGTGGTCACCACGGAGACGAGGGCCCGCAGCGCCATCGGCCAGGTGCCGATCACAGCCGCGGAGCCGAGGTTCGCGATCGCCGGTGCGAGCACGACCGCGAGCGAGACCAGCAGGAGAAGGCCGTGCGCCCTGGGCGTTTTCAGGAACCGGCCTTTAGTCGCGTAGCTCATACCGTTCGAGAGGAGTTCATTGAAAACAAAGACAACCACCAGCCGGCCGAGCCCGTCAAGGACCGCGGGCCACGCCGCGAGAAGACCGAAGGTCAGGGAGTACGCCATCGTCTTGATCAGGGTGGCATTTTCGAGGAGCAACAGCAGACCGACCAGATAGGGCGTACCGACGATCAGGGCCGCAGGAACCGGCGCCGCATGCTTGCCGGAAGAGCCCATCGCATTGGCGTTGAAGATCTGATAAACAAGGAAAGCGACCGCCGCCGTGAGCTTGTTGACCATCAGCAGGTTGCTCCACACCGTCGGGATTTGCAGGAGTTCCAGGCGGCTCGAGGAAAAAGCGAGCAGTGCCGCAATAAAGAAATCCTGAAAGACTTCGGCCGGCGTCAGATGCCTGCCGGTGTGCTTCACCTTGAGGCATTCCGCAATCAGCGCGCCCGCGAGACCGACAAGCAGGAACCAGAAACCCGCTTCGGCGGGACCTTTCAGTCCGAGGATGTAAATCCAGAGCGCGACACCCGCGATCGCGGCCACGATCACTCCGTAGAAAAGATCCGTCAGCAGACGGGAGATCAAAGACACCCTGGCGGCTTCCGGAAGCGCCGCGACGGCCGGTTTCTTTACCGTCCGCTTGCCCGCCAGAAACGCGAGCAGGGCGAGGAAAAGACCTCCGAGGACCGCGGCCCCGATCTTGACGGGAAACAGATACCGTTGCATGAACGTGATCCTGGAGAAATCGGCGCTGAGGAACAGTGTGCCGCGCGCGGGAGCATCCCCTTTCGGCGTGATCACAAAAACCACTTCGGCGAGACTGCCAATATCTGTCCATCGCACCGGTTTGCGGACGATGTTCCAGCCCGGCTTCAGGCCAAGCGGGACCGTCTTCGTTCCGACGCTTCCCTTGATCTCCGCCCGCACCGTGATCTTGTTCAGCTGATCGGCCTCGAGGACCTGATAGCTGAGGGTAACCGTATTGGTCTGCTCGAGTTCGGAAGCCGGCGGGAACTTTTTGGTCCAGACACGCATTTCGGAACCCGGGACAAGGGTGTAGCCGGTATCAAGGATATCCTTCTGGATTTCTCCGTCGAAAGTCAACGTGGCGGAACCCTTCGCGCCTCCGGTGGTCGTTGTCCCGTATTTTTTCATCTCCTGGACAAACGCGACCGCGGCGGAGCCCACTTTCCTGGCCGTTTCTTTCATTGCGGCAGACACTTTCGCCGCGGCCTGGCTCGCGGCGGCCGCCATCCTTTGCGCTTCAGCCCTCGCCTTTGTCGCGGGAGCGGCCGCGGCTGTCCTCACAAGGTCCGCGGCAATATAAAGGGTTCCCCTGGAAGGGGCCTCGCCCGCCGGCGCGACCACAAAGGCGATTCCGCTCAGCGTCCCGATCTTCTCCCGATCGATCGTTCCCCGGACATGATTGATCCCCTGTTTAAGACTGACGGGCAGGCTCTGAACGCCCTTCGTGCCGAGGATCTCCATTTTCACCGTAACCGCCCGGGATTGCGCGGCTTCCGGAACGCTGATCACGGCCTTGACCGATGTCACCGGGGACACCGCCACTTCCGGGGGAAAATCTTTCGCCCAAACGCTGATGGAAGAACCGGTGGCAAGCGTGTAGGTGAAATCCCACACATCCTTCCGCAGGGATTCCTCATAAGTCGAGGTGATCGTTCCTTTCGCGTCTCCGGACGGGGTCACGCCCTTCGCCTTCGCGTCCTGGAGCCGGAAAGACGCGGCGGGCTCATCGGCGGCCGGAACCGGCGACGGACCGCAAATTAAAAACGCCGCCAAGGCCGAGAAGAACACGGCCGCGAGGCGGCGTCGGGAAAGCTTCGGGAACGGAAAGGATCCGCGGGAGGGCGAGGCTTGATTCATCTTTTTTTGACCTTTCTTTAATCGGTGAAGTAACTTTCGAAAAGATTCCCCTTGAACATGGACTTTCAGGAAAATGGACTTGCGAAAATATGACACCTGATCGAAGAATAAAGACGGCGTATTATACCTGGAAACCCGATTTTCGGAAGGTTTTGTTTTTATCAAAGGAATGTTATATGATGCCCCGCATGGACCCCGTTGGAGACAGGACCTGCTTTCCGGCAAGTCCTTGTCCGTCCCTTAACGTCGGCTTTCAGACAAACCTGTCTTCTTATGAGTAACCATAAAACAAAACACAAACGTCACTCCGACGGGTTAAAAGCCCTCCTTTTGACAAATGAGTATCCCCCTTACGTCTACGGCGGCGCGGGGGTTCATGTCGATTACCTGAGCCGGGAGCTATCCAGGCTTTGCCCGGTCGACATCCGCTGTTTTGGCGACCAGAAGATCGCAAGGCCGGGTTTCAAAGTGACGGGCTTCGGCCTGCAAGGGAAAAAACCGGGCGCCCCGAAGGAACTTCTTCCGGTTTTCGGCGCCCTGCACCGCTGCGTGGATTTCAACGCGGCCGGCAGTGATGCCGACATCGTCCACGTTCACACCTGGTACACACACCTGGGCGGAATCCTCGCGAAACTGAACTACGGCATCCCTCTCGTGCTCACCACGCACTCCCTCGAACCCCTCCGGCCCTGGAAACGCGAACAGCTCGGCAATGGTTATGATTTCAGCTGCTGGATCGAGAAGACCGCAATCGAAATGGCAGATGCCGTCGTCGCTGTTTCCGAGGAGGCGCGACGGGACGTACTCCGGCTCTTCCGCGTCGACAAAAGACGGG
>MWBI01000006.1 GCA_002068945.1 Candidatus Omnitrophica bacterium ADurb.Bin314 | reverse complement strand
ACCCGCCGATCGATTCGCCATAGCCCGTGATTCGTTCCGGAGGAACCCCGCGTGAACGCAGGTAATCGTACGCCGCTTCGGCATCCCGGTAGAAACCCTGCTCTCCCGGCCGGCCTTCGCTGTTCCCGTAGCCGCGATAGTCCAGGATCAGGACCCCGTACCCCAAGCCGTTCAGGAACGCGAGCTTCTCGATCCGGTGGCTGATGTTCCCCGCGTTCCCGTGACAGAAAAGGAATACTTTGGCGCCTTCCCTGCCGGGCAGATACCACGCGTTCAGTTTCTGCCGGTCCGTAGTCTCGAAATAAACATCTTCGAACCGGAGACCGTACGCGGAAGGGAGCGCGGCCAGGGGCTTGACGGGAAAAAAGATCGCGCGGCCTTCAAGGAACCGGACCGCGAGGAACGGGAGCGCTACGAGGGTCAGCAGCGTCAGAAACCTGGTCATGAGGGTCACCTTCCCCCGCGATTCCGTCAGCCGCGGAACGGTCCGGCGATCATTTGGAGGGCGCGCCGGCACCGCCGCCAACGCCCGTTTTTTTGAGGACCGCCTCGGCAAGGCACCAGCCGGTGAAGGCGGACTGGATCAGGTTGAGGCCGACCAGGACGGTCCAGATCAGCCACCAGGGACTCACCAGGACCGCGAGCACGACGCTCATCAGAATGAAGCTTCCCGCGATAATACGGATGTATTTTTCAATAGTCATTTCAGAACCTCCGGGTGCGGGGTACAAGGCGGAAAAACCGGACCTTTGCCTCCGGACTCCGCACCCCGTACCTCGTACTAGGTTTTTTCCGCCATCATATAATAGAACACCGGCACCGCCGTGCGGGACAGGACCGTCGAAGCGATCTCCCCCGCCATGAGCGACACGGCAAGTCCCTGGAAGATGGGATCGAACAGGATGACCGCGGCTCCGACCACGACGGCCGCCGCCGTAAGGAGCATCGGACGGAACCGCTTCGCGCCCGCGTCGACAACGGCCTCCTCGAGCGGCATCCCGGCCGCGCGCTGGAGTTCGATGAAATCGACGAGGATGATGGAGTTCCGGACCACGATCCCCGCGCCCGCGATCATACCGATCATCGAGGTCGCCGTAAAGAAAACGCCGCCGAGCCAATGCGCGGGCAGGATGCCGATCAGCGTCAGCGGAATCGGGAGCATGATGATCCACGGCGTCTTGAACGACTGGAACCAGCCGACCACGAGCGCGTAGATGAGGAGCAGGACGAACGCGAACGCGATCCCGAGGTCGCGGAACACCTCGAAGGTAATCTGCCACTCTCCGTCCCACTTCACGGTCCAGCGGTCCGCGCTGCGGGGCTGGCCGTTAAAGAGCTGGTCGAGCGTCTTCTGCCCCTCGTGGTTCTCGGGGGCCGGGATCTTCGCGATGTCTTTTTTGAGCTTCAGAATCGCGTAGGCCGGACTCTCGAACCGGCCCGCCACGTCCGCGAGCACGTACGAGACACGCATCAGGTTCTTGTGGTAAATCGCAAGGTCCTTCGTGCCGCTCTCGATATCGACCAGCTCTCTCACGGGGATCGGATTGCCGTACCGTGAAAGCAACGTCATGTTGAGGACACTGTCGAGCGTCGCGCGTTTTTCCCTGGGGAGCCTGAGGAGAATCTCGACCGGTTCATATTCCTCGGACAGATGGGCAAGGTCCACCGTTTTTCCGCCGATCGCCGTCGCGACCGCTTCCGCGACCTGGTCAACGGGGATGCCGTTCAGGGAGGCCTTTTCGGTGTTCACCCGCAAGCGGGCGAGTTTTTCGGGAGCCTGGACGTAAGTATCGATATCCGTCACGCCTTCACTCGAGGCAAGCAGCCGTTCAATCTCCCGCGCGAGCCCGTTCTGCCCTTCGCGCGACGGGCCGTAAATCTCGAGCACAAGCGTCGAGAGGACCGGCGGGCCGGGCGGAACTTCCGCGACCTGGACATGGCCGCCGTGGGTCCGGACGATCTCATGGATCCTCGGACGGACCGCCTTCGCGATGTCATGACTCTGGCGTTTCCGGTCGTGTTTCCCGGCGAGGTTCACCTGGAGGTCGGCCTGGTGGGGTCTGGAACGCAGGAAGTAATGACGCACGAGCCCGTTGAAATTATAAGGCGCCGCGCACCCGGCGTAGAGTTCGACATCCTTCACCTCCGGCACCGTCACGAGGTAATCGGCGATCTCCGTGATTACCTCCCGGGTCTTTTCGATCGCCGTGCCGTCCGGCATGTTCAGGATGACCTGAAACTCGTTCTTGTTATCGAACGGGAGCATCTTCATCCGGACCAGTTTCAGCGGCACAAGCGCCATCGACGCAAGCAACAGACCGCCGAGAGCCCAAAGAAAAATATGCCGCACCTTCGCGTTACGGATCAGCGGATTCATGTAGGAGCGGTAAAGACGGGTCAGGAAATCCTCCCTTTCGCCCTCGTGATGCACCTTGAGCTTCCCTTTCGCGAACGCGCGGCCGAGAATCTGGTAAGCCGCCCACGGTGTCGCCACGAACGCGATGACCATCGAGAACATCATCGCCGCGCTCGCCCCGATCGGGATCGGTCTCATGTAAGGACCCATGAGCCCCCGCACGAACGCCATCGGAAGGATCGCCGCGACCACGGTGAGGGTCGCGAGGATGAGGGGGCTTCTGACCTCGTTGACCGCCTCGATCGTGATATCGAGGATATTTTTCCCCCTGTTTTCCGGCATCCGCAGATGCCGGACGATGTTCTCGACATCGACGATCGGATCGTCGACCAGTATCCCGATCGAAAAGATCAGCGCGAAGAGCGTGATGCGGTTCAGCGTGAAACCGAGGAAATAGAACGTCGCGAGCGTGAGCGCGAGCGTCATCGGGATCGCGATCGCGATGACGCCGGATTCATGCCGTCCGAGCACCCAGGCGATCAGGACGCTCACGCCGAAGACCGCGATCGCCATATGGAACAGCAGTTCGTCGGATTTCTCCTTCGCCGTCTCGCCGTAGTCGCGCGTCACGGTCATCCCGATATCCTTCGGAAGCGTCGCCTCCGGCAATTCCCGGATCGCGTGGAGAATCTCCTCCGACAGTCGGGCCGCGTTCGCGCCCTTGCGCTTGGAGACCGCGAGCGTCACCGCACCGAAGGGACCTTTTTCCGTTTCCCGGGAAGCCGGGCCGAAAAAAATCTCCGTCGCGCGTTCCTCTTCGTCGGGACCGTCCGCGACCGCCGCGATGTCTTTCAGCATCACGACCGCTCCCGCGCTCACGCCGACGACCAGGTTCTCGAGATCGGCCTTCGTGCGAAAGAAGGAGTCCGATTCGACATGTTCGATCTCGGGAGAACTTTCGAGATGAGCCGCGCCCTGTTTCACGTTGGCGGAGCGGATGATCCCCGCGATTTCGAGCGGGTTCAGCAGGCGCGCCTTCAGTTTCTCCTCGTCAAAGAACACCTGGAACTGCCGTTTGCGGCCGCCCGTGATCGCGGTCTCCGAAACGTCGGGGATCGCGTTCACGATGTTCCGGATGTTCGCGACCGTCCGGCGAAGCGTGACGGGGTCTCTTGCCTTCGAATGAAACGTGAGCGTGAGGATCGGCACGTCGTCGATCGACCGGACCTTGATGAACGGCTGCGCCGAACCCTGGGGCAGGAAATCGAGATTGGAGTAGATCTTCGTGTAGAGATTAATCAGGCTCTTTTCGGGGTCTTCGCCGACCTTGAACCGGACAATGATGAGCGCGCCTTCGGGTTCGATCGTGGAGTAGACGTACTCGACGCCGGGGATCTCCCAGAGCTTGCGTTCGCCGAGCGTCACGATCCGCTGCTCGACCTCCTTCGAATCCGCGCCGGGAAACTTGACGAAGATATCGAACATCGGAACCGAAATCTGCGGCTCCTCCTCGCGCGGCAGGTTTATGACCGCGAAGACACCGACGACGAGCGATACCGCGATGATGAGCGGCGTGATCTTCGATTTCGCGAAGTAGATGACGATCTTGCCGATGATGTCCGAATGATGTGCGCTCATTATCCCTCAACCGAATCCAACCTCGCAGGTTGGATTGGTTATCCTTTCAGTCTTGCGTTCACCTGGCGGATGCCGTCTTCCGTAAGCTGGCCGGAAAGAAAAAGAAGTTTCGCGTACTGGAGCTCAAGCGCGAGACGCAGGTTTTCGCGCCCGGCCGAGGTCTCGAAATAGGCCCGGCGCATCTCGAGGAGGTCCGCGATCGATTTGCGGCCTTCCTGGTAAAGTTTCGCCGTGAGCTCCGATGCCTCCTTCGCGTCGGCGCAAGCCCCTTTCATGACGGGCGCGTCGAGCGTGGCGGTCTCGTAGCGCGCAAGCTCCCCGACGAGATCCCTCGCGATCGCGTCGCGGAGCGCGTCGCGATCGGCCTTGAGCGCCTTGTATTTCGCGTTCGCGTCCTTCACGCGTCCGGGAAGGCCCGGATCGAAAAAGTCCATCGTTCCCTTCATTCCGATCGAAAAGCCCCGGCCGCCGGTGTGCCAGTCGTGGCTGTTTTCATCCAGGCTCGCGAACCCGTAGACCTTCGGGAGGAAAGAGGTCTTCTGACGCGTCCGTTCGATCCCCTGCGCGTCGAGCATCTGGTCCAGGGCCGCGAGGTCCTGACGCTTTTGATAGGCCTGCGCGAGCCACGCTTCGAGCGCACTCTTGTCCTGCGCGGTCTCGGGGAATTTTCCGACGGCGTTCCACGTCATCTCCGGGCTTTCCCCCATCAGGATGTTCATCAACATGTAAGAAGTCTTCCGCAGGGCGCTGAGCCGGTTCACTTCCCGTTCGATCCCCGCCGCGATCACCTTCGCCGCGTAATAATCCGCGCCGAGGATCATCCCCTTGTCGTTGAGGTCTTTCGCCTGCTGCAGGTCCTTGTCAGAGGCCCGTTTGACCTCGACCGCGACGTTATAAAGCGTGTTGGCGAGCAGGATACCGAGATAGCTCTCAAGCGTCACGATCGCGGCTTCCATTTCCGTAAAATCAGCTTCGAGGTCGGCCGACTTCACGAGCCGGCGCGCTTCGCGGATCTTCGAGATCGTATTGAACGAATCGAAAAGCAGCATGTCCCCCTCGATGCCAAACCGGTGATTGGTCCGGTGACGGGGGGTGTTGAGCGCCGGGAGCGCAAAGTTGTTCGAGGTGAAGGACTCCTGACGCAGGAGACTGCCGAACACGAACACCGGATCGTCCGAGGTCTGCATTTCGTAAACGCCGCGGATCTTCGGGAAAAGTTCGGAGATGACAAGGTTACGGCCCGCCTTCGCCTGTTCCAGCCGTTCGTAGCGTTTGCGGAGCGCGGGATAATACCTGAGAACCTTCTCATAACAATCGAGAAAGGTCATCCCGGGGTCTGAAGCGGGCACAGGCACGGAGGCCGTGTCCGCGGACGCGACCTGTATCATAAAAAAAATAGCGGCGAAGAACGCCGACGCCTTTTTTCCGGTCAACATGCCTCACATCTTAATCGGTTCTTCCGCCTTTGAAAACGTTTTTCATCCGTCCTTTCGGAAGGGATTCTCCTCACTTTTTTCAAGAACCGGGAAGTGATACGATACCCGGGTCGGAATATCCGATCAGGCATGAACAGGATCATGACAAAAAATCTTTTTGGAACAATCGCAAAGGCGGGACTGCTTCTTTCCCTGATCGCAATCCTCCCTTCAACAGGGAGCGCCGGGGAACGTCCTCTTTTCGCCCGTGCCGATAAATCGACTCCCGTGCTGAACACACCGGATTTCAGGTCCGTGTTCGGAGGCGGGGACGGGAGGACTCTGAAACGGGATGCCTCGGGGCTGATCCGCGAGGTCGAGTTCATCGCCTTGCCCGGAACGGCCTTTGTGGTCGAAACCTCCCTCAAGGTCCGCGGCGCCACGGTCTACCGCGTCCGCACGCCGGAATATCCTTCTCCCGCGAGCGGCCTTTTCGTCGACAGCCGTTTCGTGTCGGTTTCCGCGAAACCCTTCCCTCCTCGCGTGAAGATCCTGCCGCGCGCGAGACAAATTCTTGACCGGATGCTGAGTCACGAAGGCGCGAGGTATGTGTGGGGCGGCAATGCCCCCGGAGGCATCCCCGAACTTTTAACGTTTTATCCGCCCGCGGGGGCGCTTTCCCCGGCAACAAAAAACATGTGGTCTCTCCGCGGCCTGGATTGCTCGGGTCTTCTCTACGAAGCCACCGGAGGCGCAACGCCTCGCAACACATCGGATCTCGTCACTTTCGGAAAACCCGTCGCGGTCGCGGGACTGACCCCGGGACAGATCGCGGCCAAACTCCGGCCGCTCGATTTGATCGTCTGGAAAGGTCATGTGATCATCGTACTCGATGAAGAACACACGATCGAAAGCTGCATGGGCTGCTCCCCGCGGGGAGGCGTCACGGTCCGTGACCTGCGCGCCGTCCTCAGGGAGGTCATGCGCACCCGCACCCCCGAGAACCACTATCCCGCCCAAACCATCCCGTCCCGGAAAACCTTCGTGGTCCGCCGCTGGTTTCCCTGAAAAAGCGCGGACGGAGTCAGCGGACAGATTCAGAGCCCGGGGGCGGAAACAGGGAAAAACATGACCGGACGGTTTAATGCCAGGAGGCACGCCGCTCGCGGGCGCGGCGGTAAATCTCTTCGTAGCGTTTCGCGGAATCGTGCCAGGAAAAACGCTGTTTCATCGCGAGCTTTCGCATCATTTCGATGTGCCGCGGGCGGTCAAAGTAAGTGCTGACGGCCCAACGCACGGTCCCGTAGATCGCTTCCGGAGTGGCATCGTAAAAGAGGAATCCCGTACCGGCGCCCGTCCTTTCATCGTACTGGATGACCGTGTCCCGGAGCCCGCCCGTCGCGCGAACGATCGGGAGCGTTCCGTACCGGAGGCTGTACATCTGGTTCAGGCCGCAGGGCTCGTAGAGCGACGGCATGAGGAAGAAATCGGAACCCGCCTCAATCAGATGGGCCTTCCTGTTACTGTATCCGATCCAGGCCCCGACGCGTCCGTGATGAACGGCGGGCAGCCCGCCGAAGAAATCCTCCTGCCATTTTTCGCCGGTCCCGAGGATCACGAACTGCGCTTTCGTGTCGCGGAGCAACCGGACGATCACCGGCATGAGATTCTGGAGCCCCTTTTGGGGAGCGAACCTTGTGATGATTCCGATCACGGGAACGTTCGCCGCGTTCTCGAGATGAAACTCCGTCTGAAGAGCGTGTTTGCAGACCGCCTTGCCGCGAAGGTCTTCGGCGGAATAATGCGCCGGGATCAGCTTGTCGGTCGAAGGATCCCAGTGGTCGTAATCGGCGCCGTTCAGGACGCCGGACACATCGTCGCGGCGCCGGTTCAGATATTCGGAAAGGCCGTTGCCGCCCGGCTCGGAAAGGATCTCCCCGGCATACGTGGGACTGACGGTGGAGATGTGGTCCGCGAAAAAGATCGCGCCTTTCATCAGGTTAACGCCGCCGTAGTTTTCGAGAATCTCCTGCCTGTAATTTTCCGAACCGAGCCCGAGGAACGGGTACCGGTCCCCTTTGAACGTGCCCTGATACGCGATATTGTGGATCGAAAAGACGCTGGCCGTATGTTTGAAGAAAGGATCGTTCTTGTACCAGGTCTTGAGATACACGGGTATGAGGGCCGTTTGCCAGTCATGCGCGTGGATGATATCAGGGACGAACTTCAGGTCTTTGCAAAGCTGGAGCGCCGCCTTCGAAAAAAAGCCGAACCGTTCTATGTTGTCCGGATGCTCCCAGTTGCCGTCATCATAAAGCCCGGCGCGGCCGAAATACTGTTCGTGTTCGACGAAATAGACCGGGAAACCGTCCGCCTTGCCCTGGAGGACCTCGCACCAGACTGTTCCGCCGCCCATTTCGACCCCCATCGGGGCGAGGATCGTCTTGAGATTGTTGGCGTAGCGGTCGACCGCCCAGTACCGCGGCAGGACGAGCCGGACATCGTGGCCCAGCTTTTTGAGGATCTTCGGGAGGGCGCCGCAGACATCCCCGAGCCCGCCCGTCTTCACGAACGGAACAGCCTCGGAGGTGACAAAGAGAATCTTGAACTTGCCCGGCATCTGCTTCCCGCCGGGGGATGTTCGTTTCACCCGAGCGGTCATTTTTTTCTTTGTTGGCATAGATTTTGGAATCATATCACAATATTTTTCTAAAAAAACGGAAAATCATCGGCGGAATCATGCCTCGGAGGCTGTCAACGGCCATCCTCCTCCCTTGTGTTATAATTCGAATTCGCCCGCAGATTTCCTCAAAACCGTTAAAAGCGGGACCCGTGCGTAATCAGGAGCTATCAAAAAAATGACGCCTCTTTCTTTTGCGGAAGGCATTGCGACATGGAATCCGTGACCTCCGACGGAACAAAACCGCTCGTCAGCGTCATCATCCCCTTTTACAACCGGGCGCATGTCCTCCCCCGCGCCGTTGATTCCGTCCTTGCGCAAAGGGGCTGTAACTTCGAGCTCATTCTCGTGGACGACGGATCGACGGACGCGACAGCGCCCGGGCACGGAGCGCAAAGTACGAAATACGGAGAAAAAGCCACCGGCCGTCACACTGTACTCCGCGCCCCGCACTCCGTGCCTGTTCGATGGATTTCCCAATCAAATAAAGGCCCTTCCGCCGCGCGCAATCTCGGCATCCGTCACGCGCACGGCAAATGGATCGCGTTCCTCGATTCCGACGACGAGTGGAAACCCGGCAAGCTCAAGGCGCAGATGAAGTTCTTCGAAGAAAATCCGGACTACCGGATTTGTCAGACCGAGGAGATTTGGGTCCGAAACGGCGTGCGCGTCAATCCGATGAAGAAACACAAAAAATACGGCGGCTGGATTTTCGAAAAGTGCCTGCCGCTTTGCGTTGTGAGCCCATCGGCCGTCATGATGCACCGCACGCTCCTCGACGAGATCGGCCTTTTCGACGAATCGCTCCCCGCCTGCGAAGATTACGATCTCTGGCTCCGGATCGCCTCCCGTTATCCCGTCGGGCTGATCGAAAAACCTTACCTCATTAAATATGGCGGACACGCGGACCAGCGCTCCCGCGAATTCCCGGCAATGGACCGGTTCCGCATCCGCTCGCTCGTGAAACTGTTAAGGGAAGGCTTCCTCACACCGGAACAGACCCTCGCCGCCCGGAAAACCCTTGAGGAAAAATCCCGCATCTTCATCCGGGGCGCGTTAAAGCACGGGAACCGGAAGGAAGCCGGGGAAATCCAGAGGCTTATCGCGGAGAGTTTATAACCTTTCACCACGCGCCCGGCACCATGGACCAGGCGCGGCCACTGTTTCGCAGAGTTTCGCCCGTTTCGCTTCCGCCGTTTCGGGCTTTTTCAATAAGGTTGCCGGCCCGCGCTGTTCTTGGGCGGAAAGTTTTCCGGCGGGGCGTCCCGGTCAGCCCAGCACGGCCCTGACCGCCGGCAGGATTCTTTCGGCCTGCCAGCGCATGAGACCGCCGGCCTCCATGACGCCCTCAACCGTCGAGGGACGACAACGCACAATATCGGCCGCGGCGGCGCGGGAGACCAGAAAACAGGCTTCGATCTTCAGTTCGTCAGCGATCTTCTTGCACGCGGCGCGCAGTTCCTCCACTTTTTCGCCGGAGACCGGCGCCTCCCGCGTGAAGGTCATCTTCAGCGGCTCGGGAAAGGCTTCCGCGGGACAGGCCCGCGCGCGACGGATCGCGTCTTCCAGTCTCGTGAGAGTGCCGCCGCTGACCTTCCGGAGGAAGGCGGGACCTCCCGCGACAGACGCGCCCGGATTCGCGGCAAGCCACCCGGCGAGCGCGATCAGATTCTCGTTCTGGAAGTCATAGTCGATTTCGTAACCTGGGGGCAGGTCCAGCACGTCGGCAAAGGCCGATCCGCCCAGCGTCCCATACGAAGCGAACACGTAGAACGGGTCGTCCAGGGCCGTCAGCACGTCGAAGTCGACCGTGGCGCTGGTGATATCCAGC
>MWBI01000005.1 GCA_002068945.1 Candidatus Omnitrophica bacterium ADurb.Bin314 | reverse complement strand
TTTTTGACGCCGGCGCGCAGAACGCTTAGCAGCCGTATTGTCTGGGCGTTCAACGCCTTGAGATGGGGATAGTCTGAACTGACATGGATCGGTGAACCGAGCATGAATTTTTTTACGGAGGCGATGTAATCCACGACCTCGTCATTGAGTTTGGACGGAGAGCCGCGGTAGAGATGGTAGACCTCCCGGTTCAGGATGGCGGGGACTTGAGCTTTCGTGATGTTCCCGTCGGGCGAACCGTTCGCGAACACCAGGATCATGGTGAGCGTTTCATGGACTTTGTCCCTTAAGGATTTTCTTTCCCGGGGGTCGTTGGACTGGGCGTAGCTGGAGGCAAGGAAGGTGGTCCGGTGGATGAACCCCTCCTGATTGCTCATGACGGAGATCAGGAGGGCATCTTTTTCGGCCTGAGCGACCTCGTAAATGAGCAACATGAAGATGCCGGTCGATAGCAGGATAAGGAACAGGAAGGCCAGAAAGAACCTGATCTTTGTGAAGAAGATGACGGAATCCTTTTTCCGGAAAATCATGCAGGGACTCCGAGGTAAAAACCCTGCCCGTACTTCACGCCGATCTCCCGAAGAATATCGAGATCTTCGGCGGTTTCAATACCTTCCGCGACCACCTCGGCACCCAAGTCCTCAGCGACCTTCAGGATGCGGCGGAGCGTTCGCTCAATGTGAGAATCCCGGGAGATGCCGCGAACGTATTTTTTATCCAGTTTGATTACATCCGGCTCCAGCAGGATCAGGCTTTCGAGGCAGGTGTTCCCGAACCCGACATCGTCGACCGCGATCGAAATCCCGTGCCGTTTGAAGACTTCCACGGGGCCGATCAGGTTGGACGGATCGCCGAGGATTTGCTGTTCGCTGATCTCGAAACAATAACTCCTGGCCGAGCAGCTGACCGACAGTTTTTCGATGACCCCGTTGGGAGCGACATCGACGATCGTTGCGGGGAAGAGATTGATGTGCCGGCGCAATTCCGGCGCGAGCCTGGAGGCGGCCGCGATACAGGAACGGAAACAATGGTGGTCCACGAGTGTAAGCATGTTCTGTTCGCGGGCGATGCGGAAGAAATGATCGGGCATGCAGACGCCGCCGTTGTTGAGACGGCTCAGGAACTCGTAGCCGATCACGGAAAAGTCCGCAAGATCCACGATGGGTTGTTTCAGTGAGAAGAAATTCGCCCCTTTTCTCAGGACAGAAGCGAAACGGTCCGCCTCGGAAACGGGCGGCGCGCCTTCCGGTACCGTTTCGATCTCGTCATACGACACACAGTCTTTACCCTTCTGTTTGCTCCGTCGGAGCAGGGGATCCACGATCGCGAGCAGTTCGTCGACGGAGGAGATCTCGCCGTAAACGGGGGTCAGGCCGATACTGGTCGTAATGCGGATCGTTTCAGTCTTCCCCACATAAATGATTGTGTTGGACACGGCGGTCCGGATACGCTCGGCCAGATGGATACCTTCCTGAAGACTGGTCTTCGGAAGGATCAGGATGAATTCGTCGCCGCCGATCCTTGCGATATGGTCCGAAACACGGACGGATTCCCGGATTCTTTTGGCGACCTCTTTCAGGAGGATGTCGCCGACGGGATGGCCCAGCGTGTCGTTGATCTGTTTGAAGTTGTCGATGTCGAGGAGCAGGACGAGAGGCTTGTAACCTTCGCGCGAGCCGAGCTGGATTTCGCGGCTGAAGGCTTGCTGAAGCCCCCGCCGGTTGAAGAGCTCGGTCAGGGGATCGAGCAGGGCCATCTTTTCAAGGCGCAGGTTCGTTTTGCGGAGCCGGCCGGTGACGGAGGCGAGCTTTTCCTTGATCCGGTGGCGGTCGATGGCGTGATGGATGATCCGCATCAGGAGTTTCGAACTGATATCGCTTTTGACGAGATAATCCTCCGCGCCCCGGCGGACGGCGTTGATCGCGATTTGATCGTTGTCGAGGCCCGTCATGATGACGACCGGGATATGTCTGGCCTCCGCCTTCATTTTCGTGAAGGTTTCAATCCCGGAGGAATCCGGAAGCATGAGGTCGAGGAGAACGAGATCGCAGGGATTTCCCCGGACGCTTTGAAGTGCGGTTTCGAGGTTGTGGCAGATCGTGATATCGAGGACCGGGTTCTTTTCCTTGCTCAGCCTTATCTTCAGGATATTGGCGAAATCCGGGTCGTCATCCACCAGGAGGATCTTCCAAACCGGCGCTTCGTTGCGCTCATTGAGCATAAAAACCCGAACCTCCGCGCTGTTTTTTTATGAAGACAAGATCCGTTGTATCTCCTTGAAAAGGTCTTCAAATTCGTAGGGTTTGGTCAGATAGGCGTCTGCGCCGATCACTTTTCCGACGACGCGGTCCACCAAGGTGTCTTTTCCCGTCAGCATGATAATCGGAATCCTGGAGATTGCCTCGTCAAAGTTCTCGCGAATGGCTTTGCATACCTCTTCGCCCGGAAGCTTGGGGATCATCAGGTCGAGGATGACGAGATCGGGGATTTTTTCGGTTGCTTCTTTCAGGCCGGTCACCCCGTCGAATGCGGTGGAAACCTCAAAGCCGATCTTTTGAAGGCGGAAGGAAAGGAATTTGCTGGCGCTCAGCTCGTCCTCAATGATGAGGATGCGCTTCCCGGCGACCTGAAGTGTCGATCCCACAAACGGACCTCCTGATGACAAGGCAGCAGGTGTATGGCGTTGCGTTTTCGTGACCACACGAGACCCCTTTTAAAAAGAGCGTTGATTTTGCGCTTAAAATAATTACACGCAGGAATACGATGACACTTTTGCTGCCTCTTTAAGAAGTATACTTCCGGATCCCCAAAAATGCAAACCGAAGCTTGTGCTCTAACTCTCTGGATACAAAACACTTACAAAGAAACATCTCAAAAAAGTCTCAAGAGGGGATACCAGGCTGAAATTGTGTCCCGGATTTATTCTTTTCAGTATCTGTCGTACAATGCGCCATTCCCTTTCGGAACCTAGTGGACGGAGACGGGGGATCATGATTTCATGAGAAGGGAGAGTTTTAGTTGATGACGGAATCTTTCAGCTTTTTGCTGGCGCCGGTGTGTTTTCTGGCTGCGCTTAGAATAGGCCGTTTTTGCTTTCCCCGGCCTATTGTGTCTGACCGACACATTTCTGACCTTTTCCGCATCGGTTCGGGAATGATCCTCCTTTCGCTGGGACTGTTCTGCGGTCTGGCGTTCGGAATAGCGGGTCCCCGAATGCTCTGGTTAACGGCCGGCATCTGTCTTTTACTTGGGATCCCCGAGGCGTGGAGGCTGGGACGTTCCGCAGGCAATGTTTTCAAAAACCACACATTCGCCATTGTCTTCCTTGCAGTTTATTTCGCCTTCCAGGCGGCCCTGGCTTCGCTTCCCCCGTATGCCCGCGACGAACTTATCTATCACCTGTTCGTGCCTAAAATGTGGCTGAGTTCCGGCGGACGGTACTTTTTCGCGGATAACATTTATGCGTATTTTCCCCAACTGGCGGAGCATTGCTTCCTGCTGGGACTGGGAACTTCAGGGGAAACAGCCGCCCGGTTTTTTCACGCGGCGTGGGGTTTTCTCCTCGCGCTTACCCTTTACAGGTTCTCGAGAAAGTGGCTTGGCCGGGTTCCGGCGTGGATGGCCGTATTTGTTTTTCTGGCCGTGCCTTCCGTGATGGAAGTCATGAGTTGTGCCTACGTGGACCTGACCTTCTCTTTTTACGTGCTTCTGGCGCTCATCCTTTTTGGCGCATATCAGGAGAAACGGGACTGGAAGATCCTCGGGGCTTGCGCTCTGATGACGGGAGGGGCGGCGGCGGTCAAATATACCGGCATCCAGCTTGCGCTGATCCTGGCGTGCCTTCATCTGGTCCTGAACCTTCAGCGGTCCGAAAAAAAGATGGTCTTGCCGGAGCTTTTGTGTCTGGGAGGGATTCCCGCGTTGGTCCTCGCGCCCTATCTCGTCAGGAATTTGATCCTGACAGGCTGGCCCCTTTTCCCGTTCCCGCTACCGGGATTCAGCCTTCATTCGGTCAACTGGGATGCGGAACGCGCCCGTCTCTTTGTCGAATGGCTGCAGACGTTCGGGACAAGGATCGGCTCGGAGGCGGTATGGGATGTCGTGTTTGCTCCCGTGCGCGTTTTTTTTGCGGCGCGCTTCAACGACCATGCCCTTTTTGAAGGGATGATCGGCCCCGTCTTTTTGATGATCCCGTTTCTTTATCCGCGCAGAAAAAGTTTCGGGGAGGTCCGGATTCCGGCTCTCTTCAGTCTTTTCTTTCTTTTCTATTGGACCCTTACGACAAGGCAGGTCCGCTTTCTTTTCCCGGCCCTTCCGGTCCTTTCGTTCCTGCTGGTCTTCGGGGTTTGGCGGACCGGCAAACGTGCTGTTCTGGTGGCCGCGATGCTCATCTCTCTCGGCTTCGCTGTGTTCGGCGTTCTCGAGATTGCCCGTGTGAAACCTCATCTTTATTGGGCGGGGAAAGAAGACCGGAACGGGTTCCTGAGCAGACAGGTTGATGTGTTTCCGATCTACCGCGAAGCGGCCAAGGCTGTTAAAGGTGGCGGACGTCTCTATCTTCTTGACGCAAAAAATTACGGGTACCTTCTCGATGGGCCATGGACGGCGGACTATGTCTTTGAACACTACAGCCTGGAACGGTTTCTGAAGACCGCCACAAAGCCGGAAGAGGTGGCCGGGTTTTTTGCTTCCGGGGGTGCGACCCATCTCTTGATGAATCCGGGGGTTGTTTTCTCGGAGACGACGGGGCTGGAACCGGAGGCGAGCGGTCTTTTTGCCGCCTTTTTGAAGACCTGTGCGGTCCCTCTCGCGGGGGACGGGCGACGTTTTCTGTTCGAATTGAAAGGAGCGTGAACACAATGAAGCTTTCAGTCGTGATTCCTGTTTACAACGAGAAGCATACGGTGGAAGAGATCATTGCCCGCGTCCTGGCTCTTCCTGTCGACAAGGAAGTCCTTATCGTCGATGATGCATCGACCGACGGAACGCGGGAGTTGTTGAGGCGATATGAAGGGAACGGGAACATCCGGATTTTTTACCACGAGAAGAACCAGGGGAAAGGTGCCGCACTTCAAACGGCGTTCGGGCATGTCACGGGGGAGCTTGTCGTGATCCAGGATGCCGACCTCGAATACGATCCAAGGGAATATCCGAAGCTGCTCGAGCCTATCCTGGACGGTCGCGCGGATGTTGTCTACGGCTCCCGTTTTCTCGGAGGTCCGCATCGTGTCCTTTATTTCTGGCACTATGTCGGTAACCGTTTCCTGACGACGCTTTCGAACATGCTCTCCAACATCAACCTGACGGACATGGAGACCTGTTACAAGGCTTTCCGCCGTGAGGTCCTTGCGAAGGTGCGAATCCGGTCGAAGCGGTTCGGGTGCGAGCCCGAATTCACGATGAAAGTCGCCAGGAACCGGTTCCGCATTTACGAAGTTCCGATCAGCTACAGCGGCAGAAGCTATGAAGAGGGGAAGAAGATCACCTGGCGGGACGGCTTCAAGGCCATTTTCGCAATGATCTGGTACCGCTTTTTTGATTGTTCGCCGTGCGCTTATTGTGCCGCCGCGTTCCGAATAAAATAAAGCGGTGGGTTTTCTTTTTCGGATGCCATGCTCTTTAAAGGCGTTTGAATGGGCGCCTCTTTGTAAGGGTGCCAAAATAGCGTCTTGAAGCGGAATATTCCTGTTGTGTCAACTCTCAGCGGGGAATCCCGATCGAGCCCGCTTCAGATGATGATTGGAAATGCCGTAGTAGAGCTCTGCCAAATCGCTATCCAGCATGCCCCTCAGGCCCCCGACAACCAATATCCTGTTTTGAATAACCTCTTGTGCAATCAATTTTGTTGTCATTTTTGTTTTCTCTTTTTCAACTCCACCACTGGCGGTCAAGCGAACGGTATTGGATGGCTTCCGCGATGTGCTCCGACTGAACCTGTTCGCAACCCGCGAGATCGCTGATCGTTCGCGCGATTTTAAGAATCTTGTAATAGGCCCGCGCAGAGAGGTGCAGTTCTTTCATGGCCGCTTCAACGAGCTTTTGACCCTGGAGGTCGGGCGTGGCGTGCTCTTTGATGTCTTTCGGGTTCATCAGGGCATTTATCTGGTAAGGGCGCATCCTGAACCTCTTTTTCTGGGTGGCCCTGCAGGCGCAAACACGTTCGCGGATCGTTGATGAGGCCTCGGGGATTTCCCTTGCGGCCAGGGTCTGGAACGAGAGGGCCGGCACCTCGATCTGGATGTCAATCCGGTCGAGGATCGGTCCCGAGACCTTCGAGCGGTATTTGTGGATCTGTCCCAGTGAACAGCGGCAACCCCTGCGCGGGTCGGAGAGATGCCCGCAAGGACATGGATTCATCGCTGCGACCAGCAGAAATTGTGCGGGGTAGGTGACCTGCATTTTTGCGCGAGACACGGTGACCGAGCCGTCTTCAAGAGGTCCCCGGAGTGCCTCGAGCGCGTCTCGCCGGAATTCCGGGAATTCGTCAAGGAACAGGACGCCGTGATGAGCGAGCGATATTTCACCCGGCCTCGGGTCCGCACCGCCTCCCGTGAGCGCAACGGAAGAAGACGTGTAATGAGGGGAGCGGAACGGCCTTTCCCGGAGCAGGCTGCCATTCGGGAATGTCAGACCCGCGACGCTGTGGATCTTGGTAACCTCGAGCGCTTCCTCGAAATCCATGGGGGGCAGGATGGTCGGGATTCTTCTCGCAAGCATTGTTTTCCCGCTGCCGGGCGGGCCGAGGAACAGGATTTTGTGACCTCCGGCAATCGCGATCTCGATCGCACGCTTCGCGGCCCTCTGACCTTTCACTTCGGAAAAATCAACGGCAGATCCGGCTGCCGGCTTCGAGCTAACGGCACGCTTCGGAACAGACTGGATGTTTGCTTCCCCGCATAAAAAGGCCACGGTCTCCTTAAGGTTTTTGACCGGGTAGACCGTAGCATCCTTGACAATCGCGGCTTCAGACGAGCTTTCCGCCGGCAGGACAAAAGACTTCCCCTTGAAGCTGGAAGTAATCGCCACAACACCCCGGAGCGGGCGCAAGGTGCCATCCAGGGCGAGTTCGCCAAGGAAAATGAATTCACAAAGCTTTTCAGCCGGGACGAGACCGTGGCAGGCAAGGATTCCGAGCGCGATGGGAAGATCAAAGGCCGCACCCTCTTTTTTCAGCTCTGCCGGCGCCAGGTTGATCGTGATTTTCTCTTGGGAAAGCTGATAACCGCTGTTCTTGATCGCTGTCCGCACCCTTTCCCGCGATTCCTTGACACTGGCGTCGGGAAGTCCCACGAGGATGAGTTGGGGAATGCCACCCCCAGTGTCGACCTCAATGTCCACCGGAAAGGCATGGATCCCCATACAGATGGCGCTTTTGACCCGTATCATGATGTTCCTCCCCCGCTTGTGTTTGTGAAGCAAAGCCTTGCATTTTGAAATAACGAAAACTATAATATTCCCAAACAAAGGGGAGACGGACGTATTATTTATATAAACAATATATTTTATCCAAATAAATCATATTCTTGGATAAATGTCAATCCCTGATATCTCTATGGTGACGCCCTTGACCCCACAGTTCGCTCCGGGAAAGGCTTTTTTTGCGGTATTCCTGAGCTGGTTTTTAGCCCAGGCCCTGAAGGTGATTCTTGGGGGTACCCAGAAGAAGAAATTTGATTTTCGGTGGTTATTCGATACGGGAGGTATGCCGAGTGCCCATTCCGCCACGGTTTCCAGCCTTGCGACGGCAACCGGTCTCTATTACGGCTTCAATACGATCCCTTTCCTGTTGGCTCTGATCCTTTGCCTTATTACGATGTTCGACGCGGCAGGGGTCCGGCGCCACTTCGGGCGACAGGCCACGCTTCTGAACCAGATGCTGGATGATTTTTATTCCAAAGGCGCCGTACCCGAAAAAAAGATGAAGGAGCTTCTTGGCCACACTCCTTTCGAGGTTTTCGCGGGCGCTCTTGTCGGCATACTTGTTGCCGTTATCTTCTGCGGATAAGCCCTTATGACTCTCAAAAAACTTTCCCTGCTTCTGATCTTATTCTTGTTTTTCCCCGCGTCCGACGATCGAGTTCGCGCGGAGCAAGATCAAGATGCGGTTTTTGCGGTTGCGGATAGCACGCTGATTTCAGTCGACCAGCAGAACCGGACGGAAGCCGGGGATTCAACCCAGCAAGGGGAACAGGGAAATACGCCGATCGCAGCCGTTTCGCGGGAGCCTCTGCCGGAAGCAGAGTCTCTGGGTGTAGAGCATCCTTCGGTTTCGATAATTACGGCGGAGGATATGCAAAAGAACTGGGAGGAGATCTTTGTGGAGGGGACCTCACCAGACCTTTCGGAATACACCATCCAATCCGGCGACAGCCTCTACGTGATCGCGAAAAAGAACGGGACGACGGGGGATCTTATCAAGCGGATCAACGGACTCAAGAAAGACACGATCTATGCCGGCAGGAAACTCAAGCTCTACAAAGGGACCTTTACCGTCCTGGTGGATAAGTCAGATAATACCCTCACGCTCTCCGCCTCAGGCAAGCCCGTCAAGCAATACAAAGTCTCCACGGGCAAGGACAACAGCACGCCGACAGGAACATTCAGGGTCAATGTCAAGCTCAGGGACCCGACATGGTTTAAGACCGGAGCGATCTATGCGCCGGGAAGTCCGAAGAACCAGCTCGGGACCCGCTGGCTTGGTTTTGACAAGCCGGGCTACGGGATCCATGGAACGACCGAGCCCGAAAAGATCGGCCAGCAGGCTTCGGAAGGTTGCATTCGTATGACGAACGCGGACGTTGAAGAACTCTACGGTATCGTACCTGCGGGTGTTCAAGTCATCGTTCAAGACTAATCCAGTCAAAGAGGATCCTATGGCAAAGAAAAATAAAAAAGCGAAAATCGCCGTTGAAGAGGTCTCTCTTCCCAAGGAGAAGATTCAGCTCGGAACAAAGAATATTTTCGACGCGTGTCTTCCTTTTGAGAAGCCTGTTGTCGAAATGGAAAAAAAGATCAATGAGCTCCGCAAGATCAGCCAGGATGGCGTGGATCTTTCCGATGAGATCAAAAGTGCGGAGAAAAAGCTGAAGGAAGCCATCCAGGAGATTTTTGACAAGCTGACTCCGTGGCAGCGCGTCCAGGTCGCCCGCCACCCGCTGCGACCCTATACTCTCGACTACATCAATTACCTGACCAGGGATTTTATTGAACTTCACGGGGACCGTCGGTACAGCGATGACCGGGCCATAGTTGCCGGGTTGGCCAAGTGGGACGGGAAAGAGCCGGTCTGTGTGATCGGACATCAGAAAGGCCGGGACACCAAGGAAAACCTCATGCGAAGCTTCGGCAGTGCCCATCCCGAAGGTTATCGGAAGGCTATGCGCGTGATGCGACTCGCCGAGCGGCATCAGCTCCCGATCATCTGCTTCATCGATACGCCGGGCGCCTATCCGGGCATCGGGGCCGAAGAAAGAGGGCAGGCTGAGGCGATCGCTTATAATCTCCGCGAAATGGGGGATCTCCAGGTCCCTGTCATTTGCATCGTGATCGGAGAGGGCGGCAGTGGCGGCGCGCTAGGCATCGGGGTTGGCGATCGTGTTTATGTGCTCGCGAATGCGTATTACTCGGTGATCTCCCCGGAAGGTTGTGCCGCGATCCTTTGGAAAGAACCGACCCGCGCTCCGGATGCGGCCACCGCCCTCAAACTGACCGGACAGGACCTGCTTGAGCTCGGTGTGATCGACGGCGTGATACCCGAGCCTCTTGGCGGCGCGCACCGTGATTTCGTTCGGACGGCGGACAACATCTTGCAAACCGTGAACGCGGCGCTTGCGGAGCTGAAAGAGATTCCCAAAAAAGACCTGCCCGAACTCCGGTATCAGAAATACCGAGAAATGGGCGTCTTTGCGTCTAAATAACTTACTTCAATCTGCTGCTTTCCAAAAACCTCCGCTTCACGCGGAGGTTTTTTATTTCCAAACGATGAGCGGCATAATCGGGACGTGAGACGATCCCGATTACAGCCAGGGACAAAGAACTTTCCCGATCTTTTCCAACGGGGATGTTTTTTTCGGTCGGAGCCTTTTGGGAAGGGGATATTTTTTCTTTAGAGCGAGGATCTTTTTGAGCAGCCGCTTGTCCGCCACCGTCTTTTTTAAAGTTCTTTCCTGAATTCCCATTAACGCAACTTCATGGATCTTTTTTTTGTGCTGCGGAAATTTTTTTAGAAGCTTGAAAGTGGGAACGCCTCTTCCAAATTTCATATCGATCAGTTCTTTGTAGACGCCCATCGTATCCTCACAGTTGAGATTTTCTAAGCCGTTAAATTATCGACTTTTCTGCCCATATACTTAAAAAAGCAGCTCATTTATAACCATATATAGCAGTATAGGGCTCAAAAATGTACTATTAGTTGTGTTTTATTAAAATATTTTAAAAATAGTGTTGACCGCAAATAAAAACTTAATAGACTGTAAAATATAAAATGTACTTTACATATTGTAAACCCATGAGAGCGATAGCGGTTGTAATGATAGTAGCGACACTGATGATGCAGACGCAGGTGGCGGATGCTTTTCTCGGAAAGAGAAACGACGAGCCGATCAATCGCGCGAAAAAGCATTACGAAGAGCATGAATATTTTCTTGCGCGGACCGTGACGCTGGAGATTCTTGCTGATGATCCCGCGAACGCCGAGGCGCAGGCGCTGATGGGAAAGATTCTGGATGCCGAGATCGAGCGTCAGAAGGATCGCGTGTATCCGATGGCCGCGGAAGATATGGATGACGATGAGAAGGGCGCGGAGGTCAAGACATGGCTTGAGCGGAGCAGGGCGTTGCTGGCCCGTAAGGAATATGACCTTGCGCTGTTTGCCGCCGAAAAGGTCTTCGCCTACGACGCCGAGAATCGCCAGGCTTCCGAAATGATCGATTCGATCAAGGAACAGGCAATCAAGGATGGGAAAGCCGATATGCTTTTTTTGAACAAGATGTACGAAGAGGAGATCTCCGACCGGTTGAAACGCTACCGTGATCAGGCACAGGCGCTGGCCGCCGGGGGTTATCTTGGCCAGGCCCGTTTCACGATCGAAAAGATTCTGCTGCTTGAGCCCGAAGATCCGAAAGCGCTCAAGCTCTATCAGGATATTCTCGAACAGGAAGGAGCGGTTCGCCATGAAGCGTGAAAAGCTCTACAAGATCGGCGAAGTGATGCAGTACACCGGCCTTTCCCGCCAGACCCTTCATAACTATACCGTTGCCGGTCTCATCCATGAGGCCCGGCGTACGATCTCGGGACACCGGCTTTATGACGAAGCGGTCTTTGACCGCCTGGAGCAGATCAAGATCCTGCAGTCCAAGCATTATACGTTAACGCAGATCAAGAAAATATTGGAGCAGCAAAAGGGCCAGTCGTAACGGTCCTTCGCTTTATAAAAAGAAAAAAGGAGATTTCAACATGAACCAGGACGAGTTGAATATGTGGAAGAAGTACAAGAGAACGAAAAGCCTTGTCATCCGGGAAGAGATCATCAAAAAATACCTGTATCTCGTGAAATACGTGGCGGGACGCGTTGCGATCGGACTGCCTCCGAACGTCGAGTTTAATGACCTGGTCAGCTACGGCATCCTGGGCCTTTTTGACGCCATCACCAAATACGATGTTTCCCAAGGCAACAAATTCGAGACCTATGCCGTTTCCCGCATCCGCGGCTCCATTATGGATGAGCTTCGCAAGCTGGATTGGGCCCCCCGCCTTCTCCGCAAGCGCGCCCGTGAGATCGACCGTAAATGCAAAGAGCTCGAAGAAAAACACGGACGCATGGCGACGGAAGATGAACTCGCGAAGGCCCTTAATATGTCCACGGATGATCTCAATTCCATTTACAGTGACTTGAGCTCCACCTCCTTCCTGTCGCTCGATGAGGTCTGGCAGAACGACGACGGCAACAAGCCGATCTCCCGTCTTCAGACCATCGAGGACTCGTTGATCACGAACCAGTTCAGTTACGTGCATCAGTCCGAGGTCAAGAACCTGCTGGCGGATGCGATTGACCAGCTCCCCGAAAAAGAAAAACTCGTCATCGTGCTCTATTACTACGAGAACCTGACGCTCCGCGAGATCGGTGAGATTCTGGATGTCTCCGAATCCCGAGTTTGCCAGATTCACACCAAGGTTGTGACCCGTCTGCGCGGGCATCTGATGCGGAAAGCCGGCCACCTGACGATGGAGGCCTGAGAAAAGCGGGAAGAACGGATTTTGGAAAATAAATAAAGGTTTCAACACGCTGGGCCGATAAACACAAAGCCGCAGCAAAGGACGCGTGTACGTTTCAAATGCTGACCGTCCGGGTCCTGGGCTAAAAGGCAGGAAGAATGGACAGCGTGATCGAGAGAAAAAAGAGCTTCAGGATCCAGGCGCCGGTCGACCCTTCCGCTCCCAAGAGCGAGCGCGACGAGGTGTGCAAATACCTCCGTCAGATTCCCAATGAGCCAGAGCCCAACCTCGGGCGTGTCCGCGAAATCAAAGAGGAGATCAAAAAGGGGACTTATCTGACCCGGGAGATCATTGAGGAAGCGGCGATGCAGCTTGCGTTGCGGCTCCTGAGGAAAGACCCGGACTAACTGTTTCGCGCGGTGCCGTGGTGAGACCCGTGACGGCCCTCCATTTCTTTATGGCGTCCAGCGCCATGAACTTTTTCCACACCGCCCCGTCATTCAGGAAATTCTCGAGCATCAAAAGAGATATCCCTTGGTCAATTCCGAGGTATTCATCCGCGCACCACATCTTGTCCAGGTTGAACGCTCCCTTGAATCCGAAATTTCCATAAAGGCTTTTTCCGTAACTTTTGTGAAAGAACTTTACGGCCGCAACGGAAAGTTCAGGCGTAAAGGGAAGGGACGAAAGCGCCGCGTAAGGAGCGATCGTTCCGTCGTGGATCGCGCCGCCGGGGAGAGCTCCGTAAGCCTTATATCCTCCCGGTCCGACCGACGCCGAAAGACCCCATGAATTTTCGGAGTAGCCCTTGTGTTTTTCGGAAAAGCTCATGGAAAAATCGCGGTTGGCAAGCGTTGCCTCTCTTGAATTCTCGAAAAAGTCATTGCCCTGGTCTTTGAGACCCCGAAAATCGATAAAGGCATGGGAGTATTGATAGGTGAAAAGCGAACCGCTTGAGGCAAAAATCACGCGGTGGCCGTTATAGTTTCCCTCGGGACGAAGCCAGTCATGCCATGTTGAAGGAGGGCATGCGTTCTCGGGCGCGCCGACCGCGAGGGCTACAAGGAGCATCAGTTCATTGTAGGAATCCCAGTAGTAGGGAAGGAACCCGGACTCAGGCGTCCAACCCATGCAGATGAACTTGGAACCGTTCATCATCCACCGCCAGTTGACCCTCCGGTAGAGTTCATGTGCGATGGTTTCGACCTCCGTCCCCGGATAGTACTGCGCTGCCAGAAGTGCCCCTGCGAGCAGGAGGGCCGTGTCGATTGAAGAAGCTTCGGAAGCCCAGACCCGCTTCGCGGTCCTCGCGTCGAGGAAATGATAAAAAAAACCGTTCTGATGCTCCGCCTTTTCTTTCAGGACTTTCAGCGTGGAAAGGATTCTGCCGTAAGCGTATTCTTTTGTGATCCAACCCCGCTCGTTCCCAATCGCGAACGCCGCCAGGGCGAATCCCGTTGCGGCGATCGAACAGGGGGAGCCGGTCCTCGAGGAATCCCTCGTGAGGCCGGTGTTCTTGTCGGAAAGACGGATGAAATACTGGAGCGTGTCGCGCTCGATCGTCGTGAGCAGCTCGTTCTCTTCCGGTGTCGGAATATAAGCGGAGACTGTGGTCGGAAGGGACAGAAAAATGATGAGCAGAAAGCAGAGCGAACGTCTAAACATCAGCACTGGTTTTGATGCGGTCGAGCTTTTCCTTGATCCGCGTGAGCGCCTGTGCCTGGTTGGGATCCCTGAGGGCATTCTTGAGATCGGAAAGTAATCGATCTGTTGTTTCAAGGGCCTCGTTCAGCTCTCTCGCAACCGGATGTCCCTCATCGCCCTTCCTCAAAAAAATCCGGCTTCGGTAATTCCCGGCTTCAACTTCGTTAAAGACCTTGCTGAATCGATAAAGCGGTCCGGCGATCTTGTGGGAGATAAAGATGGATCCCCACGCCGTGAAGGCCAGCAGGAGGAGCAACTTCCAGAGGATCGCCCGGTTGGTCTCGTTCAGGATGCCCTGAAGGACTTCTTGCTGGCGCTGGCTCAGCTTGTCGGTCTCCCTGAAAAGCGAGAGGACGGAAAATGATGGTTTGGATGGTTGATAACGGGCCTGTTCGTATTCCACCATGCGCGAAGCGGTGAGCATGTCATTGCGCATTTCTTCGTCTGTGAATGCGCCGAGGACGCCGCCCCAAATGCCAAGGTAAAAGCCGAACATGGCGGTGCAGCATATGAGAAGAAGCGGGATTGCCACGGCGAACATATAGCGGACCTGGAGAGGTTTGTTGATGAAGAAGCGACGCCGGCGATTTCCCGTCATGATAAAATCCTCCGGCGCTATCTTAGCCCGCATGCGCCTCCTAAAACAAGAGAAACTTTTTGGGCGGGATTTCGCGCCGTCCAGATATCAGGCGCAAACATTAAATCATCTGTAAATCATCTGTCAAAACGGGAATGCTTGGATATAATACGCCGTCTTGAGTTTGGGGCGTGGAGTTCAGGGGTTGCTGAGCCCGCAACTCCATGCGCGTAACTTCTCCGGAGGAGAACATGTGCGGCATTATCGGATATACAGGATACCGGAATGCAGTTCCGGTGCTTATCCAGGGTTTGGAGCAGCTTGAATATCGCGGGTACGATTCCGCCGGCATTGTCTGCTACGATCATCGGAAGGGCGGGTTTTTTCTTATCAAGGAAAAAGGCAAGCTCGCGGTCCTTAAAGAAAAAATAGGTAACTTCAGCGTCGATGCCCACGTCGGGATCGGCCATACGCGCTGGGCGACCCACGGGGAACCTTCCCGTGCGAACGCGCATCCCCACATCGATGCATCCGGACGTGTCGCATTGGTCCATAACGGCATCATTGAAAATTATGCCGCGCTCAAGGCTGTCCTTCAGAAGAAGAAAGTGCGGTTTGTTTCTCAGACCGATACCGAGGTCGGAGCGCAGCTGATCGGTCGCTGCTATGTGAAAGGAAAGGGGAAAAGTCTTTTTGAGGCGGCGAAAGCGGCCATTCCCCAGATGCGGGGCTATTTCGCGTTTGTTCTCCTCTCGAAAGACAACCCCGACACGCTCGTCGCCTACAAACACTCTAACCCCCTCGTCATCGGTCTCGGACAGGGTGAGAATTTTGTGGCGAGTGATGTGACCGCACTTCTTCCGTATACCCGCCAGGTGATCTATCTCGAGGATGATGACCTTGCCGTGATCACCCGCAAGGACGTCAGGATTTTTTCCCTGAAGTCGCAGACGTGGGTCAAACGGGAGCCCGCTACGGTGCACTGGAACGTTTCCCAGGCCCAGAAACAGGGGTTTCCTCATTTCATGTTGAAGGAAATGCACGAGCAACCGGTGGTGCTCCGGAATATCCTCGAAAAACGGATCAGCAAAAAGGGCGATATTTTTTTTGACACGATGACGGGTGGTTTCCGTAGCCGTCTCAGGCAGATTGACCGTGTTTATATGGTAAGTTGCGGGACCGCGCACCACGCCGGACTGGTCGGAAGTGTCGCGATGGAGAAATACGCGAGGATTCCGTGCCGGACGCAGGTTTCGAGCGAATTTCGCTACGGCGATCCGATCCTCAGCGCAAAGGACCTGGTGATCCTGATCACCCAGTCCGGGGAGACGGCGGATACGCTGGCTGCGCTTCGGGAAGCGAAAGCCAAGGGAGCGGCAACCCTTGCCATTGTGAATGTGGTGGGAAGCACGATCGCACGTGAGGCGGACGCTGTGCTTTATACTCACGCGGGTCCCGAGATCGGTGTCGCTTCCACAAAGGCTTATATTGCTCAATTGGCGACGTTGCTTCTGCTGGTGTTCTATACGGGTAAGCTCCGCCGGAAGATACATCCGCGGGAATTCAAGACGCTCATCAGGGATTTCAGGAGGCTCCCCGAACATTGCGCCAAAGTTCTCCAGGAAGGGAAACGTTTCGAGGCCTGCGCGCAAAAACATTTTTCCCGCAGGCATTTCCTTTATATCGGGCGGGGATATAACTATCCGACCGCGCTCGAAGGAGCCCTTAAGCTAAAGGAGATATCGTATGCCCACGCACATGGTTATGCCGCGGGGGAAATGAAACACGGTCCGATCGCCCTGATTGACCATGAACAGCCCGTGATCTGCATTGCGCCCGATTCCCTGACTTATGAAAAGATGATATCGAATATCCAGGAGATCCGGGCTCGCGATGGTATTGTGATCGCGATCGGAAGCCGGGGGCATCACGATCTGGAAAAAATGGCGGATGAATTCTTCTCTATCCCCAGGACGCAGGAGGTTTTTTCGCCGATCCTCACCATCATTCCGCTCCAGTTCTTGGCCTATAAGGTTGCCGTTTTGAATGGTCGTGATGTGGATCAGCCGAGGAATCTTGCGAAGTCGGTTACGGTGGAATAGGCGAAACCAAACAGGGTTGTCCCAACGCTTTTCTTTCAAGATCAATTTCGCATAAATGTGTAGCTTGTTGCTCCGGTTAATGTTGCGTCGTTTCACCGAGCGGTCCCTGTCGGTTTTTTACCCTTGCAAGAAAAAGAAACATGGGGTATGTTTTTCCGTGAGTCCCGAACCGGAAAAATAGTTGGAATTTTTTTTAAAAAAAGCTTGACGTATTTTCTAAGGTCCATATAATGCACCGCACCCTCGGGAACGGGTGACATTGGGTTCCTTCAGTTTTGGTTTCTTTGTAAATCTGTTTTTTTCCTAAATTCGCTTTTTTCCTTTTCAGGACATTCCCCCTGTCAGGGGAATTTTTGTCCCTGAAAGGTTGTTCTTTCACAAAGTTTTTTCGTGCGGATTGCCGAACGTAAGTCTTTGCAAACGTACTTGTCCCCTATAGAGCGATCTATAGAGATAAGTACTAGGATCAATATTCTCTTTACGGAGAGTTTGATCCTGGCTCAGAACGAACGCTGGCGGCGTGGATTAGGCATGCAAGTCGAACGGTCTTTCTAGCTTTTTCGGAAAGATAGTGGCGAAAGGGTGAGTAACACGTGGGTTACCTGCCCTAGGGCTCGGGATAACCTGTCGAAAGACGGGCTAATACCGGATAC
>MWBI01000004.1 GCA_002068945.1 Candidatus Omnitrophica bacterium ADurb.Bin314 | reverse complement strand
ATGAGCTTGACGCGATGGGGCACCGCCGCACCTTCAGCCAGTTCGGGAGCGGGGAAGGGAACACCACCCAAAACCAGCTACTCGTCGCGATGGATGGTCTCGGGGAAAAGACCGAGAACATCGTCGTGATCGGGGCCACGAACGCGGCCGAGGACGTACTCGATCCCGCGCTGCTCCGTCCCGGACGTTTCGACCGGAAGGTCTATATCAAGAAACCGAATCTCGAGGGCCGCGAGGCGCTCTTCAAGTTCTATCTGGGCAAGGTCAAACACGAGGCCTCGGTTGACTGCAAGCGTCTCGCGCGCAAGGCGGTGGACAAGTCGCCGGCCGACATTGAGAACATCGTCAAGGAATCGGCCCTGATCGCGACCCGCAATAAACGCGATTCCGTGACGCTGAAGGATATCTCCGAAGCGATCGAGCGTATCGAGCTCGGCGTGAAGCAGAAGCTGACCATAAACGTCAAGGAACGCGAGATGACGGCGTATCACGAGACGGGCCATTTGATCGTCACGTACCTTTTGCATCCGCGCGACGACGTGTTCAAGGCCTCGATTATCCCGCGGAAGATGTCCCTCGGTGTCGTGCATCCCACGCCGATCGAGGAATGGCACCTGAACGACCGCGAGTCGATGCTGGCCGAGATCAAGGTCTGCGTCGCGAGTTATGTCGCGGAGAAAATCAAGTTCGGAACGACCACGACCGGTGTCGGCGGAGGGCCCGGGAGTGATTTCTATCAGGCGACGAATTATGCCAACGCGATGGTCTGGAAATACGGGATGGGGCCGTCGGGTCTCGTGGGAGACTACACGGTCGCCCCGCAGCTCCTCTCCGAAGAGATGAAGACCCGGCTCAACCAGGACGTCGACAAGATCCTGAAGGACTGCATGGCCGAGGTGGATACGCTCCTCCGCAAGGAAAAGGACATCTTCGAGCGTTTCGCCCATGAGCTCCTTCAGAAGAACGAACTGGATTATGACGAGATCGAGGCGATCTTCATGGAGTACGGCAAGGCGAATCCCCGCCGCGCCCATCTGACGCAGGGCGGAACCCCGCCGGCGGTATAAGCGGATCATGAGGAAACAGGGGACAGGTCCGATCTCTCCGGTCGCGAGCCTGTCCCTTTTTCTTTTCACGGTCCTCTTCCTTGCCGGTTGCACGCCCGCCAGTTACCGGGCCGAGAAGGTCAAGGAAGAGATCGCGTCGATCGCCGAGAAGGAATACGGCATCCGCCAATGTGACGTGAGGATCAACGGAACGACGCTCGGCGTTTTTCTCCCCCTCGATCAGCTCTTCGCGATGGATTTCAAGGAAGCCATCCTCTCCGGCCAGGTGACCGATATGGAACAGCTTTTCCAGCCGACCGAAAAAGCGATCGACCGCATTGAGGACATGCTCTTTTCGATGTCGCGCGTCATGCTCTCCACCGACAAGAAGATCGATTTTTATTACCTCCAGGCCGCGGACACCGAAAAGACGGGGATGGAGATGATGTTCCTAGGCGCGAGCGACGATGTGAAGAAGGTCCGCTTCTGGGACATTCCGCGCAGCGAATACCGCAAACGCCTCATTTACGAAATCCAGCTGAACCGTCCCATCCTCTGGCACCGGCCGGTCCGGAAATTCTTTGCGGACCTGAACACGATGACCCGCCAGGAGCTCAAGCCGCGGTATTTCAAAGGCCAGGAGGACGTCAAGTGGATGAAAGAGTTCTATTTCGAGGACGCGACGGGATACCCCCTTGAACGTGCGCAGGCGTCCTGGGAGATTCTCGATATCCGGAGCCTCGTACTCCAGGACCGGCAGGTCGTCGTTTATGCGAAGACCAGGGTGACGCCGAAAGGCGCGAAGATTCCCCCGGAGACCCCTGAATACCTTTTCCACGTGTCTGTCGACGGCGAAAAGGAAAAGATCACGCGGATCATCCCGATGGCGATGATGGCCAGCGCGTTTGACGATCCGTCGTTCCCGATGAACCGGGATATGATCCTGAAAAGCCTGGACCGGTGGGATACGGAGTTCAACGTGCCGAATATGACGACGGGGGAATTCCTTGCCCTTCAGCTTACGCGGCGCATCCAGATGCTGATCGGTCAGGACGAGCGGATTTATAACACGTTCTCCGGTGTCAAGGTGATGCTGAAGTACGAACCTTCAAAGCCGTGCCATTATTCGCTCTATATGACGGCCCCTTCGAAGGACATCCGCCAGAAGGTCTATTCCGCGACCGGAGGCATCAATGCAGATGTTATTTATCTCTGGGAGCTCGCGGCCCGTGAGTTTGCGGATGTCCTTCATGGTTACGGTTACAAGGACTGGGATTATCTGATGTTCTTCCTGTCCCAGACGAAGTCCTATTCGTGGCGTGCCTCCCGCGAAGACCTGGAGCTTTTCCGCAGGAAGAAAAAATCCCTTCAGGACACCCTCGTCCTGACTACCTCCCGCGACACCGCCGCCTGAGCCGGACCCCGGGACTGTATTGAGGAATGGAGCATTTTCTGCTATCATATCCCTCCCTATGATACCGTTAACCCCGAGACAATCCGGTTTACTCCGGAGTGTGGTGGAGTCCCATATCGAGACGAGCGACCCCGTGGGCTCGCAGTTCATCGTCCGCCGCTACTCACTCCGCTGTTCGCCGGCCACCGTTCGTAACGAACTGGGCGTGCTTGAGGAAATGGGCTATCTGTCGCATCCGCACACGTCGTCGGGACGTATCCCGACCGATGACGGATACCGTTATTATCTGGACCACTTGCCCTTTGATGAAGAGCTCCCGGAGACTGTCTCTGCCCGGGTCGCGGAAGAGATCAGCCAGGGTTGTCGCCAGGAGCGCGCCATCGAGGCGTTCCTCGACAGGGTTTCGGGACTTCTTTCCTCCGTCACGCGGGAGATCGGTCTCTCGCTTTCGATGGCCCCCGAGCCGGATCTTTCCCGGAAGATCGACGAGCTCAAGCTGTCGCTCCAGGGTCTTACGCATATCCTCGAAAAACCCGAGTTTCGTGACATCCACAAGCTGAAGGCGTTGCTGCAGACACTCGAGGAGAAGATTCTCCTGAAGCAGTGGCTTCTCGAGAAGGCCCACGAGTCGAAGGTCTCGGTCTCGGTCGGTCGCGAGAACGGCAGCGAAGCCCTTGAGGACTGTGCGATCGTGACGGCCCGGTATTCGGCCGGGGACCTCGGGACGGGCGTGATCGCGGTCCTGGGCCCGAAACGGATGCCGTACCGGCGGGTGATCCCGCTTGTTTCACGAGTAGCCGGTCTGATCGGCGAGCTTTTTGCATCCGGGGAAGGGTTTTGATCGTGACTCCGAACTCCAGGCATAACCACAAGAATGACCATCCTGAAGAGCCCGCGAAGGCTTCCGTCCCTCCGGTGCCGGAGACGCCGAAGGCCGCGATCTCCCCGGAAGAGCACGAGGCGCTCAGAAAACGTGTCGAAGAGCTCGAAGGGCTCCGCGAGAAGTTCCTGCACGCCGCGGCGGACTTCGAGAACGCGAAAAAACGCGCGCTCCGCGACAAGGACGAATTCATCAAGTTCAGCATGGAGCGTATCATGCGCGAGATGCTCCCCGTACTCGATAACTTTGGCCGTGCCGTCGAGCATACGACCGCCGGTGAGCTCGCCGAGGCCGATGAGGAAAAACTTCGCCAGAATTTCAAGAACGTCGCCACCGGGATCCAGATGGTCCAGAAACAGCTGACCGATATTCTCCGGAACCACGGTCTCACGCGTCTTGAAACGGTCGGCGAGAAGTTCGATCCGCACCGCCATGAAGCTGTGGCTCGCGTCCAGGAAAAGGGAGAGGAGGACGTCATTGTCGACGAGCTGGAGACCGGGTATATGCTCCACGACCGGCTCCTGCGGGCCGCGAAGGTCCGGGTCCGCACCGCCCCTCCTCCCGAAAAACAGGACGAGATCACCTAAATTCAGTACGGCGTACCGAGTATGGAGTCTCAAAACCGTTTACTCCGTACCCCGTACTCCGTACCCCGTACTCTATGAAACAAAAGCGCGATTACTATGAAGTGTTGGGCGTCAGCCGTGACGTGACGGAGGATGGACTGAAGAAAGCCTACCGGAAGCTCGCCCTCCGGTACCACCCGGACCGCAACCCCAACAGTCAGGAGGCTGAGGAGAAATTCAAGGAGGCGGCCGAGGCCTACGCCGTTCTGAATGATTCCGACAAACGCGCCCGTTACGACCAGTTCGGGCACAGCCTCGGGGGCGGCGGTTTCTCGGGTTTCGAGAACTTCCAGGACTCCTTCGGCGGCTTCAGCGACATCTTCGGCGATCTTTTCGAGGATTTCTTCGGTGGCGGAGGCGGGGGCGGTCGCCGCAGCGGGGCGCGCGGGCGCCGGGGTTCCGATCTCGAATACCCGGTGACGCTCACGCTCGAAGAGGTGCTCTCGGGCAAGGCGATGGAGCTCGAGATCCCGAGGCGCGAGACTTGCACGGAATGCGGCGGGAGTGGCGCGGAAAAAGGTTCAAGGAAGAAGGTTTGCGCCGATTGCGGCGGCCGGGGCGAGGTCAGGATCACGCAGGGATTTTTCTCGATGCGGCGGACCTGCCCGAAGTGTGGCGGCGAAGGGGAATCGATCGAGAAACCTTGCCACGTCTGCCGCGGGGAAGGACGCGTCCGCAAGGTCCGCAAGCTCCAGGTGAATGTTCCGGCCGGGATCGAGGATGGTTCCCGGTTGCGGGTGACGGGGGAAGGCGAGGCCGGCCAGGGTGCGGGCGGCCGCGGAGACCTCTACATCCATGTGACGGTCGAAAAACACAAGGTGTTCGAGCGCCAGGGGCACGACCTCTACGCGGAAACGCTGATCCCTTACACGGTCGCGGTGCTCGGCGGAAAGGCCGATGCCGTGACGCTGACCGGCAAGACGGAGCTCACGATCGAGCCGGGGACGCCTTCGGGAAAGATCGTGAAAGTCCGCCACGAGGGACTGCCGGCGGTCAACATGCCGGATCGGCGCGGGGACCTGTACCTGCGGGTCCAGGTCGAAGTGCCTTTGAAACCGTCGAAGGCCGAGCGGGAACTTCTCGAAGCCCTCGCGGCGGAGCGGGGCGACAAGGTCGCGTCGAAGAAAGGCTTCTTTAGCCATTTCAACCGTGTGGGCTGAAACGGTCCGGGAGACAGAAATGGAATATTTTGATCACGAATACCGTGTCATTTACGCCGATACGGACCGGATGGGCGTCACCTACTACGGCCACTACTTCCGTTTCTTCGAGGCGGCGCGCAACGAATATTTCCGGGCGCTCGGCCTGCCCTATACCGAATGCGAGAAAAAGGGACTCTTCCTCCCGGTCGGGGAGGCGCACGCCAAGTATATCGCCCCTTCGACCTACGACGATGAGTTAATCATCCGGACCAGCGTGAGTCACCTTGGCGCGAGCTCGATCAAGTTCCAGTATCAGGTTATCCGGAAAGGGACGGACAAGATCATCACAACCGGTGACACGCTGCACGTGTTCGTCGATAAGACGCTGCGTCCGTGTCGCATCCCGGACGAGATCCGGCAGAAAGTGAAAGTGCATACGCTTTTGAGGAGCAGGAAACCCTGAATGCGGGGATCTGTCCCCGGGAACAAGTCCCAGGTCACGATTTTTGTTATGCTGTACCGGCAATGAGAACGTTTAAAGCGGTGAATAACATGACTGAACCGATCAAGGTAAGTGTTATAGGTGACGGCGGGTGGGGGACGGCGCTTGCGCTTGTGAACCTGCGGCGCGGGAACGAAGTCCTGCTCTGGTCCGTCTTTCCCGATTACGCGAAGACGCTCGAACGCAAACGCGTGAATGAGAGGTTCCTTCCGGGTGTGAGACTGCCGAAGGACCTTCGCATCACCTCGAATCTCAGGGCGGCCGTCGAGTTCGCGAATGTGATTGTTCTCGCGGTCCCGACCCAGCACCTTCGGAGCGTCCTTCTCAGGCTGAAGAAACTCCCGTACCGCGGAAAGATTCTCGTCAATGTCGCGAAGGGCATCGAGAACGGGACCTGTCTGAGGCCCTCCGAGATCGTCCACAAGGTCCTCGGGAAAGATGTCCGGCTCGTTGTCCTTTCGGGTCCGTCCCACGCCGAAGAAGTCGCGCGCAAGATACCAACCATGCTCGTTGCGGCGTCCGACGATGCGGCCGTGGCGTCTTATGTCCAGGAGCATTTCCAGGACCCGCGCTTTCGTATTTATGTCCAGAAGGACGTGGTGGGCGTGGAGCTCGGCGGCGCGCTCAAGAACGTGATTGCGATCGCCGCGGGTGTTTGCGATGGTCTGAAGTTCGGTGATAACACCAAGGCGGGTCTTATGACGCGCGGGATCTACGAGATCGCCCGGCTCGGCGTGAAGTTTGGCGCGAGCCCGGACACCTTTTTCGGACTTTCGGGGATCGGCGATCTCTTCACGACCTGTGCCTCAAAGCACGGCCGGAACCTTTATGTCGGACGCGAACTCGTCAAGGGGAAGAAGACCGGGGACATCCTCGGGAAAATGGCGATGGTCGCGGAAGGCATCGGGACCTCCCTCAGCGTCCATCAACTTTCCCGCAAGTATCCGGACCTCCAGCTCCCGATCATGACCGAGGTTTACAAGATGTTGTTCGAAGGCAAGTCACCCGCGGATGCCGTTTCGTCCCTGCTTTCCCGCACACCCTACGACGAGTGGAAGGCGTTCGATCTTTCCGCGTTCAGGCGGAAATAAGACCTGATCGTTCCCAAAATAAAAAAACCCGGTGCCGGCCAAAGCCGGTACCGGGTTTTTGTTTTTCGGACCTTTTTATCTGGCGGCCGGGTTCATGCTCATGGACGAACCGATGGATTCCTCGTCGCCCGCGCGCGTCACGCGGGGAAAGATATCATCCCACTTGAGCGTCATGCTGACGGTAAGGCCCTGCGAATAAGTCTTGTAATGCCCGTCCACGGAGGAGTTGAGGAGCGCGGCATTCTCGGCGATGTCATTATTGATCCGGCGTTTGAAATAGAACGAGTTGTAATAGGCGAGGTCGGCGACAAGATATTTGCTGAGCTTGTAGCCGAGACCGAGAGAAAGCACCAGGTGATTGGCATCGGGGATACTTGGTGTGAAATGGGTTTTCGGGACCGGGGTCCAGTAGAACCAGCTTCCGCCGCGGAGCGTCAGCCTGTCCGTGAGCTTGTGGCTTGCCCCGAGCTGTAATCCAAAGCC
>MWBI01000003.1 GCA_002068945.1 Candidatus Omnitrophica bacterium ADurb.Bin314 | reverse complement strand
CGGTCTTTTTTCAAATATCTTGCCCGCGAGAACGTCATGACCCAGAACCCCGCCGTGGGAATCTCGACCCCCAGGAAGGAGAAGCGCCTTCCCGATTTTCTGAATCCCGACGAGGTTACGAAGCTCCTGGATGCCCCCAACAAGCCGACGTGGGAGGAGAAACGGGACAAGTCGATTCTCGAGATGCTTTATAGTTCGGGGCTTCGCGTGAGTGAGCTGGTCGGGCTGAACCACGACGACTGCGATCTTTTCGGCGGCGTTCTGCGGGTCCGCGGCAAGGGGAAAAAAGAGAGAATCGTCCCGGTCGGGCAGGTTGCGCTGAATTGTCTCAAAAGCTATCTGGATGAAAAACCGCCGAAGGATCTCGCGCCCGCGTTCAAGAAACCGCTTTTTGTGAGCCGCCTCGGCGGACGGCTGACGGACCGGAGCGTCCGGCGCATGATCCTGAAATATGTGAAACGGACGGGACTCGGAAAAGAAGTGTCGCCCCACATGTTCCGCCATTCGTTCGCGACTCACATGCTGGACCGCGGCGCGGACCTGAGGAGCGTACAGGAACTCCTCGGCCACGCGAGTCTCTCAACGACGCAGATCTATACGCATGTGACGACGCAGCGTTTGAAGGATGCCTACACGGCGGCGCACCCGAGGGCGTAAAAAACAGGGGTTTGTAACGCGGGACCATGGGATCGATGAGGAACCGGTTCCGGTTTCTGTGGCATGAGGCAAGTTAACAAAGGGTTCAGGGATGTTAAGCTCGATTTTCTACAATCTGGCGTTCGCGGTCTTCGGGATCTTTTATCTTCCCGTCTTTCTCGTGAAAATCAAGCTCGCGGACGATCCCGATCGGCTCTGGCGCGAACGGTGGGGGCGTCTCCCGGATTCCTGGAAGGTCCGAACGGAAGGGCAACGGACGGTGTGGCTCCACGCGGTGAGCGTGGGGGAAGTGAACGCCGTCGAAAGGTTCGTCACGGAACTCCTGGAACAGGACCCGCGCCTTGATATCGTTCTGACAACGGTAACCCCGACGGGGCAGAAGATCGCGCAGAAGCTCGCGGGCCGGCGGGTCCGCGTCGGATATTTTCCGTTCGATCTGACGTTCGCGGTGCGGAGGTGTTTTGACACGATTTGTCCGGAGGCCGTGCTGCTTGCCGAAACGGAGGTCTGGCCGAACCTTTTGAGCGAGGCGAAACGGCGGAATATCCCTGTCGGGATCGTGAACGGGCGTCTTTCCGAAAAATCCTTCGGCCGTTACCGAGCGGCCGGATTTTTTCTGAAAAATATCTGGGCCGGGATCGGTTTTGTCCTGGCTCAGACGGAAGAAGATGCCGGCCGGTTTCGGGCGCTCGGCGTCCCCCGGGAAGCCGTCCGTGAGATGGGGAACATGAAATTTGATCAGGTGGCGGCGGAGGGGAAGGACGGACCCTCGCCGGAAGAACTGAGGAAGCGCTTCGGGTTCGGGATGACAGATCCGGTGTTCGTGGCCGGCAGCACGCACCCCGGTGAGGAGGAGATTCTCGCGGAGGTTTTTCGACAGCTCAAAGTGAAGTTCCCGGCGCTGAAGATGGTCATCGCGCCGCGTCATATCGAGCGTTCGGAAGACCTTGCGGGAAAGCTTGCGTCGGCCGGATGCCGCACCGCGCTTTCGGTGCCGGCGCCCGTCGCGGGAAGTTTTGATGTTTTGATCCTTAACCAGCTTGGAGTACTGAAATATCTTTACCGGACCGCGGATCTCGTGTTCATGGGCGGAAGCTTTATTCCGCACGGCGGACAAAATCCGGTCGAGGCCGCGCGCTTCGATCGGGCCGTGATGCACGGGCCGCATGTTTTTAATTTTAACTTGATCTACCGCGAGCTCGATCGGGGCGGCGGGGCTTTTCTTGTTCGGGAACCGGGGGACCTAACGGCATTGTCAGAGAAGTTCCTGTCGGATCCGGCCCTGCGCCGCGAGGCGGGCATCAAAGCGAACCAGATCGTCAGCCGCCTTCGGGGGGCGAGCAAACGTCAGGCCGGATGGGTCCTGACCTTTCTCGCGGCCCGGAGGGGGATAGAAAGGACCAAGGTCGATGGAAAATCTGAAAAACTATTTTCGGCTGGTTGCGGAGGGAAAATGTCATGACGCGGCGTCGCGGGCCCTCGGCCCGATCCTCGGTTTCGCGTCCCTTTTTTACGGGGCGGGCGCCCGCCTTTCCCGGTGGGGTCATGAGAGCCGGATTCTCAAACGCGCGAAACTGCCGTTCCCGGTCATAAGCGTCGGCAATCTCACGTGGGGCGGCACCGGCAAGACGCCGCTTGTGGAGTTCATCGCGCGGAAGATCGCGTCGATCCGCAAGACCCCCTTGATCCTGACCCGCGGTTATAATCACGATGAGGTCGAGGAGTTCCGGCACCATATGCCCACCGTGGTGATCGGGGTCGGCAAGGACCGCGCCGCCGCGGCGCTCCGGCTCCATAAGGAAAAGCCGATCGATATCGCGATCCTCGATGACGGGCTCCAGCATACCTCGGTCGAACGCGACTGCGAGATCGTCGTGGTGAATTCGCTCAACCCGTTCGGTAATGAAAAGCTCATCCCAAGGGGAATTCTCCGTGAGCCGCTGTCTGTCCTGAAAAAGGCCCATATCGTTGTTCTCACGCACGTGAACCTCGTAGCCTCGGATACCCTGAAGGCGATTCGCGCGAAGATCCAGAAGTTCTCGCCGCAGGCGCAGTTCGTGGAAGCTTACATGGAGCCGCTCTTTTTTTATCGGGCGAGGAACCGCGCCCGTATGTCGCTCGACAAGCTTCAGAGCAAAAAGGTAGCGACGTTCGCGGCCGTCGGGACGCCGCGATCCTTCCAGCTGGTACTCCAGCGCGCAAGCGTCAAGACCGTCCGCAATTTCGAGTTCCTCGATCATCACGAATACATCGAGAACGAGCTCGCCGAGATCAGGGAGATCAGCCGTTCCGCGGGAGTGGAGGAAGTGATTACCACCGAGAAAGATTTTTACCGTTCGCGGGATCTGATCTCCAGGGTTCTGAACCCGCTCGTGCTCGCGGCGCGCATCCGGGTCCGTTCGGGAGAAGAAATCCTGACCGACCGTCTGCTGCGGCTCCTGGGGATCAAACGATAATGGAAAAAGCCCTCGATCTGATCGCTTACGGGATCGCCCGCGTCCTGATCGCCTGCTTCGCGCGCCTTCCTCTCGCGACCAGCCTCCGGATCGGTGACGCGTTCGGAAAAGGCGTTTTTTATCTTTCCGGGAAACGGCGCGTTGCTTACGTGAACCTCCGAAACGCGCTCGGTGAGCGTTTGACCCCGCGCGCCCGGTGGAAGGCCGTGCGCGATCACTACGGACTCATGGCCCAAAACATCGTCGAGATCATGAGCTTTCCGAAACTGACACCGGCGCATATCGGGCAGAACATCCGGATTCACGGTCTCGAAAAGTTCGAGGCGTTGGCGAAATCCGGCAAGGGGGGCGTGCTCCTGACGGGACACTTCGGGAACTGGGAACTTTTGCAGGTTGTCGCCGGGCTCCGGGGAACACCGATCCATGTGCTTGCGCGCGACCAGAAATACCCGAGGTTGAACGAGCTCTTGAACAAGCTCCGGGAAACGCACGGTTCGGTCGCGGTCAGCCGCGGCGCGGGTATCCGCAGTCTTGTACGGGCCCTCAAGGAAGGTAAACTGATCGGCGTGCTCGCCGACCAGTCGGCGGGGAAAACGGAAGGGATCATCCTTCCTTTCTTCGGCATAAAAACATCGGTCCCGACGGGGGCCTTCGAGCTTGCCGTGAGGACCGGCTCGCTTCTGATGCCGTGCTACATGGTCCGGGTGGAACATGCCCGGCATGAGATCTTCGTCGGGGATGTCCTCAGGGACGATCCGTCCGCCACGAACGAAGAGCGCATCGAGTCCGTCGCGCGGCAGTACCTGGCCTCGCTCGAGGAGTTTATTTCGAAATATCCCGGCCAGTGGCTCTGGGAGAACAAGCGGTGGAAGTACAGCTGGTCGCGGAGGATCCTGATCCTCTCGGACGGCAAGGCCGGGCACTTCAAGCAGTCCGATGTTGTCGCCGGGATGATGAGCTCGCTCACGGAGTTCCACGACCGTCCCGGTCTGGAGTTCGAGACTGTGAAAGCCCATATCGAATACCGTTCCGCGGGTCATCGGAGCCTGCTTTTTGCGCTGGCCCCGCTGATGAGACCGTGGATCCAGGGGAGGCTGAACTGGCTCGCGCCGTTCCTTACGGAGGAAAGTTACCGGGCGATCGAGAACGCCCGCGCGGATTTCATCGTGACCGCGGGATCGAGTCTTGCCCCGGTTCAGCAGCTTCTTGCGAGGGAGACCGGCGCGAAGACGGTCGTTATCATGAAGCCGCCGTTCCCGTATGCCCTGATGCCTTACGATCTTGCGGTTGTCCCCGCGCACGACGAGGGGCCGGTCCCGAAAAGGACTTTCCGGTCCGTGATTATGCCGAGCGGCTATCGGGCCGTGGACCGTTCCGGTGACATTGCGGCCCTCAAGGCGAAGGTGGGGGATATCTCCCGGATCCGGATCGCGGTCTTCCTCGGCGGCAAAACACGCGGGTATGACATCATGGCCCCGGACGCCGAAAAAATCGCGATGATCCTGCGGCGCCTGTCCCGCTCCGGTCTGGAATACATGGTGACGACGTCGCGGCGGACGACCAAAAACGTCGAACAGTTTCTGAAAAACGTGCTTTCCCGGGACCCCGCGTGCCGCTATCTTGTGGTCGCGAACGAAGAGAACGTGGTCGACTACCTCGCCTTCTCGCTCGACAACCCGTCCTCGATCCGCAACTGCATCGAGGGCGCGCGGGTGAATTCGCGCTCGGTGCGCACCGCGCTCACCGGCGAGATGTGGGACACCATCAACGGCGCGTGGATCGAGCTGCAGCAAGTGTGGTCACACGGCGCGCGCACGCGCGAGGAGCTGTCGCGCTTCCTGCGCTTCGTGCAGGAAACCTCGCTGCGCTTCGACGGCTCGGCCTACCGCACCATGCTGCGCAACGACGCCTACTGGTTCTCGCGGCTCGGCCTGCATCTCGAACGCGCCGACAACACCGCCC
>MWBI01000002.1 GCA_002068945.1 Candidatus Omnitrophica bacterium ADurb.Bin314 | reverse complement strand
CTCGGCTTCATCGAAGAGTACAAGCGATTCTACCCGCAGGGTTCGCTCCTCGCGAACGTCATCGGTTTCTCGAACGTCGATAATCAGGGGCTCGAGGGTATCGAGCTCAGCATGGATTCCTACCTGAGAGGGAAGGCCGGCAAGTGTGTCACGAAGCGCGACGCGAAAGGTCGTGAGATCAAGGCTTTCGAGATCAAGATGCTGCCGGTCATCAACGGCGACACCGTTTCACTGACGATCGATCAACGCATCCAGTACCTGACTGAAAAGGCCCTTGATGCCGCCGTCAAGAAATGGAAGCCAAAAGGCGCCTGGGTCGTCGTGATGGATCCGAAGACGGGGGAGATTCTCGCGCTCGCGAACCGGCCGACCTTCGATCCGAACCACTACGACCTTTCGGCGCCCGACTCGAGGCGGAATCGGGCTGTCACGGACATGTACGAGCCGGGCTCCGTCTTCAAGATCGTGACCGCGAGCGGGGCGCTGAACGAGGGCGTCGTGACGCCGTCCACGACCTTCTTCTGCGAGAACGGCAAATGGAACTATGGCGTCAAAACGCTTCGCGACGTCCACGGCTACGGCACGTTGACGATGGAGCAGGTGATTATCAAGTCGAGCAATATTGGAACGGTCAAGATCGGTCTCAAGATGAAACGCGACAAACTCCAGGAGTACATCCGCGGTTTCGGTTTCGGCGCGTACAGCGGCATTGATCTGAAGGGAGAGGCGCCCGGCTACACGCGCCCGCCTTCACAATGGTCGAAGACGTCTCCTTACTGCATCCCGATCGGCCAGGAAGTAATGGTCACCGCCCTCCAAATGGCGACGGCACTCTCCGTCGTTGCGAATGGGGGGTATCTCGTGAAACCCTACATCATCTCAAAGGTCACGGACCCCGCCGGCGTGACGATCAAAGAGAACAAGCCCATGATCCGGAAGGTTGTGATCAAGCCCGAGACCGCCGAAACGATGAGGAAGATACTTATCAAGGTCGTCGAAGAGGGTACCGGGACGCATGCGAAAATCCCCGGCGTTATCGCGGGCGGAAAGACGGGGACCGCGCAAAAAGTGCTCCCGAACGGGAAGGGCTATTCCCACAGTGATTTCATGTCCTCCTTCATCGGATTTGCTCCGGGGGACAATCCGAGGTATGTGATGGCCGTTGTCCTCGACGAAGCGCGGCCGATGTATTACGGCGGTGTTGTCGCGGCTCCCGTTTTCAAGGAGGTTATGGAGGCCGCGTTCCTTACCGAGGGGATCCGTCCCGTCAAAACGACGGCCGCGCCCGTGCCGAAGGGGAAAAACGATTTTTCTGTGACTGATTGATCGGCCATCGCGGGGTTTTGCGCTCCGTTCTCCCGCATTGAATCCAGAAAGGCATGATGATATAATGCCCGCCTTTCACGGTCGGCTTCCGACGTTTTCAGCGGGTATGCCAGTGAAGCAAAGTATCCGCGGGGCGTAGCACAGTTTGGTAGTGCGCCCGGTTCGGGACCGGGAGGTCGCAGGTTCCCGCTGCAAAACGCCCGCTGTTGGGCGTTTTGAGCACGGTCCGGCGCATTGAGCGCCGGGAAATCCCGGTCCGCCGAAGGCGGACTTATGGAAAATGCTTTGACGGGGCGTAGCACAGTTTGGTAGTGCGCTCGGTTCGGGACCGAGAGGTCGCAGGTTCAAATCCCGCCGCCCCGACCAGTCGTCCCTGTCCCGCAGGGACAGAGAAACGATCCCCGGATTCCAAAAGGGTCCGGGGATTTTTTTTGAGGACGGATCGGACCATATCACACCTGCGAAGCGGGATATGGTCTTCGCCTATCGGTCGTCGAAGACCAGCATGCGGCACCCGTCGCAGTCGAATGCCAGGCGAAAGCGTCGACCGTTCTCATCCGCGAGAAAAAGAGGTTCCGTCATTTTCCCGCACGACCCGAGATCGCGTTTGACGCAGTATTTCGAGCGCATCAGGAGCCGGCCCTGCATGGGGAGGCCCGATTCGGCCGCCATCTCCGTTACTTCGGCGCCGTGACGCCTGAAGAAATCAACGGCTTTCCGGTTAAGGCAGTTTGCCCGGTAATCGAGGGTCTTCACGGGATAAGGAGCGTCGTTCGGATGGATCGCGGCGGTCTCCCGGGGGCGGGCCCGCTCCCGGGCCTCGATCAGTGTTTCGATCGCGCCGCGGCGGAGCGTGTTGAGGAGCGACACGGGCAGGAAACAGATCTCGGGAAGCGTGTGCGTGACCGAGATGCAGGTGAACGCCGTGTCATGGAGCTTCGAAATCTGTTTCACGAGCGTCTCTTCGGCCTGCGCTTTTTTCTCCGCGGGCTGTTTTGCGGCCGGGACGGAGAAGTCCGCGGTGTTCCCGTCCTCGTCGCGCGCCGTGAGACGGAACCCGTCCGGGGTCCCGCTCAGTACGAACGACACGGCGATTCGCCGCTCGCACGAGGTTTTCGCCGTGAGCGTTTTCAGGAACGCGCGGTCGTGATTCCTGTAAATGACGGCGCCGGCCGTCAGGCCGCCGGTCTTGTCCGGGTACACGCGGTCGTTCGCGACCGAGTTCACGACGGAGCCGCGCAGTTCCCCGCGCGCGTCAAAAAAACAGATTCCGTCACCGTTCGCGAGGTCGTGGGGGCCCGTTAGCGTGAAATAGTCTTTGGCGGCCTTTGCGACCGTTCCGATCCTCTCGCCGAGGGATTTCGGCGTGCCGGGGGACGACCACCCGGCGGTCGGCCCCTTGAGGCCGAAATCCGTGAAACCACGGTTGAAGGTTTTGGCGGGATCGGGGACAAAGCCGGGGATAACCGTTCCCGAAGAGCTCTTCGCCCTCTTTTTCCGGGCGAGGACGGCGTCCAGTTCCCGCCGGTAAAAGCCCACGGTGTTCTTCACGTACGCGATGTCCTTGAGTCGACCCTCGATCTTGAACGACGAGACACCCGCGTCGATCAGCTCGCTGAGGGAAGCGGAACGGTTAAGGTCTTTCAGGGACAGGAGGTGCTTGGGGCCCGCGAAAACCTTGCCGTCCGCGCCGACGAGCGAGTAAAGGCGCCGGCACGGTTGAGCGCACGCGCCGCGGTTCGCGCTCCTCCCGCCGATCGCGTAACTCAGATAACACTGCCCGCTGTAAGACACGCAGAGCGCGCCGTGGATGAAACATTCGAGATCGACGGAGGTTTTACTCCTCACCGCGCGGATCTCGTTGAGGGTCATTTCCCGCGGGAGAATGACGCGCGAAAAGCCGGTCTTTTCGAGGAAGAGGACCTTTTCGGGTGAGTCGTTGTTCATCTGCGTGCTCGCGAACAGGGGGACCGGGGGGAGCGGGAGTTCGAGAAGTCCCGGGTCCTGGATGATAAGGCCGTCGATCCCGATCGCGTGCAGGGACTTGATGAGGGAAAACGCCTCGTCGAGTTCGCGGTCGGTCAGGATCGTGTTCAGGGCGATATAGACGCGCGCGTAATAACGGTGGGCGTGCCGGACGAGCGCTTCGATATCGACGAGGGCATTGCCCGCCCGCTCGCGGGCCCCGAATTTTTCGGCGCTGAGATAGACGGCGTCCGCGCCGCAGTTGACGGCGGCCTTCCCGATCGCGGCGTCCTTTGCCGGGGCCAGCAGTTCGATCCTTTTCTGCGTCGGTGTCATAGGGGTGACGCATACTATACACGGGCTTGCGCGTTCCGTGCCACCGGAAATCCGCCTGCGCGCTCCGGCGGAGGGTTCCGTAAACCGGGCGCTTGTGAGATAATTACCGGCATGAGAATGTCCAAACGGATCGCGGGGGTTTTTATCGCGTTGTTCCCGACGCCGGCGGTTCATGTGATCGCAAACGGTCTTCACGACGACATCGCACCCGCGGCCGCGATCCTTATCCCCGGAAGCAAGGTCAAGCCGGATGGCAAGGCCTCCAATCGTTTCAAGACGCGGCTCGACCGGGGCGCGGAA
>MWBI01000001.1 GCA_002068945.1 Candidatus Omnitrophica bacterium ADurb.Bin314 | reverse complement strand
GGCGCGAAGTGGAACTACGCCGCTCCCGCCGACGTGATGGCGGAGATCGCGAAGCTCACGCCGAATTACGCGGGCATTACCTACGACAAGCTCCAGGCTCTCGGGGGCGTGAAGTGGGGCGGGGCGCGCCTCGACGCGGACAAGCTCCCGAAAAAGCTCTCCTTCGCGGCCGTGGCCGGTAACTTCGCGGTTCCCCAGGCGAGCGAGGAATACCCGATCCTGCTGCTCGTCGGCGAGGCCCAGCACTACTGGCACCAGAATAACCTGATGAAAAAGACCAATCTCCCCCTGCGGGAATACAACGCGACGCTGCTGCTGTATCCGCAGGGTTACGTCGCCATCTCCCCGCAGAACGCCAAGGAGTTGAACGTGCGCGACCGCTTCCCGGTCAAGATCGTGTCCCCCTACGGTTCGATGGAAGCGATGGTGCAGGTCACCGACAAGGTGAAGCCGAACACGGCCTATGTGGCCTACTTCGTCGATGAAATGGTCACCAAGTTCTTCATGGAACACAAGGATGTTCTGAAGAGAGGCGAAGACGCAACAATCCCAGTCAGAATTGCGAAGGTATAACCATGTATTTGATAAAGAAAAGCCAAGTATCGGATATCGCAAAGGAACTGCAGAAGGAATACCAGGTCTACGGCCCGGTAGTGGACAAGGAAACGAAGCAGACGATGTTCGTCAAGGCGGACGATATCGCCGAGATCGATCTCGCGGCGCCCATACCCGCAGTCCCGCCGAAGCACACGGTATTCCCGCACTACGAGCGGATCATGGCGTACAACTATGACCCCCAGTCGAAGAAGGTGGACATCAATCCGGACTTCGACGACAAGCCGAAGGCGCTGTTCGGGCTTCGTTCCTGCGACCTGACCGGCGTCATCTGCCTGGACCGCTTTTACCTGGGCCAGGAGTTCGTCGACGAGGTTTACAAGAACCACCGGAAGAAGATGTTCATCGTCACCAACACCTGCAACGTTCCCTTCAAGCAGTGCTTCTGCGTGTGCACGGACAGCGGTCCCAGCGCCCGCGAAGGGTACGACCTGAACCTTACTGACCTCGGCGACCAGTACCTGGTCGAAGCCGGCAGCGACAAGGGCAAGGCCCTTGCCGAGAAACTGGGCCTGGCCAAGGCCGATGACTCCTACAAAAAGAAGAAAGAAGAGATTGTCGATGAATCAATCTTGAAGTTTGACTCGATCGCCAAGGACAACAAGGCGTGGGTCTCCCGGGTCGTGAACAGGGTCACTACGGGACTCATCGAGGAGAAAACATGGGAATACATCGGGAACCAGTGCATCGAATGCGGCGCCTGCTCCTTTGTATGCCCCAGCTGCTCCTGCTTCAATATCGTTGATTCCTGCACCTCTGCCACGGCGGCGGACCGGATCCGGACCTGGGATTCCTGCTCCTACGAGGGATACACCAGGATGGCCGGCGGCCACAATCCGCGGAAACCGGTTGAGGACCGGCGGAGCAAGCGGTTTTTCTGCAAGCTTTCATATTCGCAATCCAAGAAATATCTGCGGCCGGGCTGTGTCGGCTGCGGGCGCTGCCAGTGGGTGTGCCCCGGCGACATCGGTCTGCCCAATGTCGTCACGTATATAAGAAGAGAGATCCAAAAATAGGTGGGTGACATGAGCGAAATTAATAACTTAACAATACCGGAAATCGCAACGATCGAGGAAATTAAAGACGAGATCGTCGAGGTAAAGACTTTTTATCTTAAGTTCGATGCCCGTCCGAACGGCGAGCCTCCCGCAATCAAATCGGGCCAGTTCGTCATGTGCACCGTGTTCGGAGCTGGTGAATTCGCAGTATCGCTTCCCCCCAGCCCGCAGAAGGACCGGTTCCACCTCACGGTGCGGCGGGTCGGCAAGGTGACCAACGCCCTGCACGAGCTGAAGGTCGGGGACAAGGTCGGGATCCGCGGGCCGTTCGGCAACGGGTTCCCGTTCGAGGAGATCAAGGGAAAGAACATCATATATGTGGCCGGCGGTATCGGACTGATACCCCTGCGCTCCTCGATCATGCACGTGATGCAGAACAAGGATAAATTCGGCCGCATACTCCTGTTCCTCGGCGCGCGCACTCCCAAGGAGCTTATGTACGAGTACAACCTGAAGGAATGGAAGACCGCTCCCGGGTTCGAGACGCATATTACCATTGACAACCCCGTTCCCGGATGGGACGGCGAGGTCGGGTTCGTGCATACGATGTTGAAGAAGAAAAACATACCGGTCAAGGACACGGTCGCTTTCGTATGCGGACCTCCGATGATGTTCAATGCCGTCATCAAGGAGCTTACCGAACTCGGCATCGGAGAGGAAAACATTATCTCCACGCTCGAGCGGCACATGAAGTGCGGTATCGGGAAATGCCAGCACTGCGCCATCGGCCGGACTCTCGTCTGCACCGACGGACCGGTGTACACGTTCCGCCAGATCAAGACGCTGGGTGAGCAGATATAATGGAATTCATTACCGCCATAGAGCCAACACATAGGAAG